>DATEZN010000111.1:0-3070 GCA_035255545.1 Nitrosotalea sp.
AACGTCAGCTTCGCGATGCAAAGAAGGTCGGAGTCAACATCCAATATTCTGTAGCACTAAGAGGTTTACAATATGATAATGGAACTGTTGTTGGAGTTGAAGGAACAAATCTAATTACAAATGAACCATTCAAAAAAACTGCAAAAATAGTGGTTGATGCCACAGGAGTTACTTCTATGTTAAGAAATGGTTTAACGATAAGTACAAAGATTGAACGAAAGATAGACCGTGATGATTTAGAGTCTACTGGAAGACACATCATGAAATTTGAACAAGGTATAGATGACACGAAAGATTTTGATCCTGATTATTGTATCATACATCTTGATCAAGATATAGCTCCAGGAGGATATGGATGGGTCTTTCCAAAAGGGAAAAACAAGGTCAACATAGGATTAGGCGTACAACAAAAAGAATTGATAAAAAGAAATCAAAGACTGGGTACACATGATGATGTTACAAAACTGATCAATGACTATGTAAAAATAAACAAAGCAATCAAAAATCCAAAACTATCAGACGACACAATGGATTCCAACAATGTAACAGGCAATTGGCAAGTTTCTGTTAGAAGACAAAACGATTGTCTAGTTGCAAATGGATACATGCTTGTTGGAGATTCAGCATGGATGCCAAAACCACTTGATGCTGGAGGAATCGGTCCTGCAATAGTTGCAGCTACCATATTAGGTAAAAATGCAGTAAATGCAATTGAGGCCAACGATGTTAGTGAAACAGGTCTTTGGCAATACAACATTGATTTCATAAATGATTATGGATACAAAACAGCAGGTCTAGAAGTTTTCAGACGGCTACTTCAGACACTTACAAATGATCAGATAAACTATGGAATGAAACACTTTTTATCAAAACTAGATGTAGAGGCAATCAGCAAGGGAGAGCATCCAGACTTTGGAACAGTTGGAAAACTAGGCATGCTGATAAGAGGAGCTCTTAACAAAAAATTGGCAGATTCACTAAGATTCACTGCACAACAGAACAAAACATTAACAGATCATTATTACAACTTCCCCAAAAAGCCAGACGGTTTTGAAGATTGGCAGAAAACCTTGCATCATATTCTAGATGAATCATTTGCAAAGATAAAAGTCTAGATTTAGGAAATTTTTACAGGCATTAAAACCACTTTTTCTCACAATATTAAAACAAAAAGCATGACAAGACAGACATTGGGACAAGATTATCTATCAATAGAATGCTCTTTCAAACAGTAATTCTCCTACCTAAGCCAAAATAGAAGACATTTTTAAATTGAGGATGAGACGTGGAGCAAATGTGCTTGCAGAGTCATCATCATACATAGACTGGAATAATTCTTTTGAAGTTTTAGACAAGGCATATGCAGCTAATTTGTTTGTGCTCATAATAGGACCAAAAGGAACTGGTAAGACAACACTAGTGAGACAATTTGCCGCAAAGCGGGGAATTAATCTTGAATCAATTAATTTCAGTTTGAGAACCCGTGAAAGTCACTTGGTAGGTGCAAAGACATTAGAGAATGGAGCAATCGGATTTGAACAAGGAATTCTAGTCAAGTCCATGAAAGAGGGAAATATGTTATATCTTGATGAGATAAATTCGGCAGAAGCAGACGTGCTTCTTCGTCTTGATGAAGCATTAGACGATAGAAGACAGATAGTCCTAAAAGAATCAAGTGGAGAATTGATCAATGCTGCAAAAGGATGGTTTGTTGTTGCTACAATTAATCCATTATCGCATGTAGGTACAAAAGAGCTTCCACCTCAATTGTTAAGTAGATTTCCAATAAGACTTAGACTCGATTATCCCCCAGAGGAAATTGAATTCCAGATAGTCAAACAGTATTCTTCAGGATCTCATGAAAAAGAGATCATGCAAGGAATAAAGTTGGCAAATATTTTACGACAGGCGGCTGCAGTTGAAGAGTTGTACTATTCTCCAAGTTTACGTGAAACAATAGCATTTGCAAAGATACTTGATTCAGGTATGAAAACAAGACAAGCTGCAGAGGTAGTATTTTCCAATGTATACTTACAGTGGGGCAATGTAGAATTCCAAAAAGTAAATGACATCATAACATCAATGTTTGGTAATTAATGCAATCATTACATCTACGAAATGACACATTACTTGAGATAGCTACATTTCTTGTAAGAAGATGGTCTGAAAAAGAATCTGTCACAGTTAGCATATCGGATCAAAAAGAAGTACAGACCAAGCTGCGAGAAAACAAAGTGATGATGTTTTCATTAGAAAAATATCAAGGAACAGACTTTCAAAAGTATAGACAGTTTAGAACAGCATTGTGGTATGAAGCGATGCGAATTAGATATTCAAATAAAATTCTCAGTAATGATCATGCATTTGGCTTTATTCTCAATACTCTTGAAACAAGAAGAATTGAGACTATCGCAAGAACGGTTTGGCAAGGGATGGATAGCGAAATCATCTTCAGATATGGTGTTTCGTGGCTGTATAGACCATTATTGAATACGTTATACGGAAACACTAGAATTGTAGAAGGCTTTTCACAATATTTCCTGCTAGGAGACATCAAAGGAGAACTTTCACCGAGCGCATTTGAGAAGGTTCAGAAAGCAAGCAAATTAGCCATTGAGATAGTTAAAGAATCAATTGAAAAAAAATATGAAACAGATTGGCTTGAAAAAAAGGTGCCAGAAATAATTAAAATTCTAGAAATTGATCCACTCTTAACTATTCCAATATCAATACCCAAAATCAGTTCCGGAATGGCGCTTTCAGATCAGGAATTTGTAAAGACTTTGAACAAGATTGCAAAATATCGTGAAAATGACTTTGGGGAACTAGATCCACAAAAAATTACAGAAGGTAGAGAAGTCTTTGAAGAATTCAAGGTTTTACTAGAAGAGTCAAAGAGAACAGAGAACAAAGGGCTAAACAGTGAGATAATAGGAATAAACATTCCCACTGCAACAAATGTAGATGAGACAAAGATTGTTGATACAGATCTAATAAATCACCTAAAAGCAAAATTCAAAGAATGGAAATCAGGCTGGAAAGAAGAACATGTTTTCGCAGGAGATGAATT
>DATEZN010000112.1:0-4360 GCA_035255545.1 Nitrosotalea sp.
CTTGACATTTACCAGAGATGGTTAAAACCAATCCAGGCACATCATGCAGCATTTACAACAATGGAAGGAATGGCAGAATTTGCAGTAAAAAATATTCTAAGAGATGATCAAGATTTGAAAAATTACCTAGTCACATTTGCAAATAGCGACATCACCACATATCAGATTAGAAAAAGCATGGGAACAGATTTTACAGAACATGTCTTTGCAAAATTAGGCAAGGATACATACAAGACATTGATTGCAAATCCTCCAACAACTAGGGAACTCAAAAATCCAGAAAGCTATCTAAATAGAAAATGAATGAATTTGATCCATTTGCAGCAGAGTGGATCTCTTATGCAAAGAGTCCACAATACACGCTAATTGAAAAATGCCTGAAACTATCCCAGACCCTAGAGTTTCCAGACTTGGACATCACAGAATACATACAAAAATTGAGATCATTTGAACAGGGACTGCGTGAGCACATATCTGACGTTAAAAATCCCATTTACTTGGTTTCCATGTTAAACGAGTACATGTTTGATGTCTTGGAGTTTGAAGGAAACAGTGATGACTATTACAATCCAAGAAACAACTTTCTGAATGTAGTAATAGACAAGCGTACTGGAATACCAATCACATTATCAATTATTTACATCGAGCTTGCAAAGGCAATAGGACTTGAGCTTCGTCCCGTGGGATTTCCAGGCCATTTCCTTGTAAAATATTCAGAGGAGCTTGTTTTGGATCCATTCAATGGAGGTAGTCTATTGAATGTTGAAGACCTCCAGGACATACTTGATGCTACATATGGCGAAGGAGTAGAGTTTGAGCCAGAGTATCTAAATGATATCGAGCCAGAAAAGATTTTGATAAGAATTTTACGAAACTTGAAGGGTTCATACACCGAGTCTTTTAGTTATGAAAAGGCAATGCATTGTGTCAACATGATACTAGGCCTTGACGCCAACTCACCTGAAGATATCAGAGACATGGGAATTATCCAGACAAGATTGCTTCAAAATGATCTTGCGTTAGTATCTCTTAACAAGTACATCGAGCTTGCTCCAGAAGCAGATGATGTTGATGAAATATTAGAGATGATAAAAAACATCAAAGAGAAATCTAGTCAATAATTGATTGTACGTCTTTTCCTTTTTTGATCAATTTGTGTTCGTATCTTACAATCTTATTTCGGAATGTGCCTTTGAGGATATCCACTTCATTTCTCAGGCTGGCAACTTCATCTTCAAGTCTAGCTACTCTTTCATAAATGGATTCGTCTTCGCCTGCCATACATTTACTCTTCACCAGATGTGACCTTAAAAATTTATGGTTTATTTTGTTGAGGATTTTGTCAGTATTTTCTATAGTGTGAATTCGCCGTTACATGATTGGCATTTGCCTTTTTCGCTTCCAATCAATCCTATTATCAAAATTTTTCCAATTGTACCGCATTTAGGACAGAGACCGGTTGTAACGTTTTTTGGACCGCTTGATCTTGGTTTTACTGTTTTTCTCCTTACCATTGCATAAATTCGCAAAATTCGGTTTATTAAGTTTAAGTGTAGATCGCAAAAAGCGCGGGGAGTGGGATTCGAACCCACGGGTCCTTGCGGACATGGGATTAGCAATCCCACGCCCTACCAGGCTAGGCGACCCCCGCACGATGTTTGCTGAAATTTAAACTGTTATTATAACTTTGGAACCAGAGATTGAATGAATTTCCCTATTCTTCGCCAAAACGTTTGTAGTTTTCTACAAGATCTTTGAGATGAATTTTCTCGCCACCTACAATCTTCAAATCCACTTTGATTTTGCCTTTTTCAACAGTGATGATATTGTAGGTGTTGTCAAATAGCCCTCTCATCCTTTCAGAAGATACAGTTCCAGCATTTGCTATTGACAAGTTTCCAAAATTCCAAAACCATGGCCTGTGTTTGTGACCACATATTACCAAGTCTATCTTGCTTGCAAGTGCAGTACGTAGTGCATCCCCAGAATCTATTACGGTCACTCTGTCAGTTCCAGTATCAGGAACACCAATCAGATGATGGTGCATTGCAAGTATCTTGGTTTTGTTTTCATATTTTTTCATGGTTCTCTCAAGCCACAGGTTTTGTCTAAATCCTATTTCACCCTCGTCTCTGTCAGGTCTTGCCGTACCAATTGTTACAAGTATAGTATCATCATCGAGTTCATTTACAGAATCAAAAGGAAAGAACTTTTTGAATAAAAGATATCCGGTGTTTCTGTAATCATGATTTCCACTCATTGCAATTATCTTTTCAGCATCAAATTGGGAGAACTTGGCCTTGCATTTTTCATATTCCTTGAGTAGTCCTTCATTTGTGAGATCACCTGTTGCTACAATAACAGATGGCTTGAGTTGGTTTATCTCTTCGACTGCCAAGTCAAAGGTTTCTTCTTTGAATTGAGCTCCTACATGAATGTCTGAGATCTGCACTATTTTCATTAACAAAATGTTCAATCAATGAGGAGTTTAAGCTTTAGCATTATACAATAAATTTTGCAAATAATTTTCTAGTTAGAGTTAAATATGCTGCTACTACAATTTCGCCTGATTTGGGAAAAAAGGCTGCAATAATCAAGGGTGACGGTATTGGTCCAGAGATTGTGGATTCAATGTTAAAAGTATTGAAGGCATGTAATACTCAAACTGAATTAATCCTGTGTGAAGCGGGATCTGAACAATGGGAAAAGTATGGTGGAGAGACATACATTCCAGATGCAACAATGAAGATTTTGGAAAACTCTGATGCAGGTTTCAAGGGTCCTACAACTACAATCCCCAAGCCAAATTCTCCAAGAAGTGTTGCAGTAACCCTACGACAGAAGTTTGATCTATATGCAAACATTAGACCAATCAAGACATACAAGAGGATAACTCCAGACAAGACACTAGACTTTGTGTGCTTTAGAGAAGCAACAGAGGGACTTTACACTGGAATTGAATTCAAGGTATCAGATGATGCCGCAATTGCAATTAGAAAGATAACAAGACAGGGAAGTAGTCGTTTTATCAATTCTGCAGTATCATGGGCAAAAAAATATCACATGAACAAAATGGTTGCAATAACAAAGAGAAACATTCTCAAAATTACGGATGGCATATTCTGGGAGGAAGTAGAAAAGGCATCCAAGGCAAATCCTGGAATAGCCATCGAGGAATTATACATAGACAATATGACCCAGCAACTAGTCATAAAACCAGAACAGTTCAATGGCTCTGTCTTGATAAGCACTAATCTCTTTATGGACATAATATCAGAATTGGCATCAGGTATAATCGGCTCCATTGGATTGGTGTATTCTGCAAACATGGGAGACAAGTTTGCCATGTTTGAAGCTGCTCATGGAAGTGCGCCATCATTCAAGGGATTAAACAAGGTAAACCCAACGGCTGCTGTACTATCAGGAGCATGGATGGCAGAATATCTAGGAGAGACTCATATCAGAGATGCAATATTTGTTGCCACAGATCAAGTAATCAACGAGGGCAAGTATGTTACATTTGACATTGGTGGAAATGCAACTACAACGCAAATGACAGATGCAATAATAGAGATTGCAAAGCAGAAACTACGAAAATAGAGTAACATTCAACCTAGATTTTGCAAAGACTAGAGCAGATACTAGTGATACAATCAAAATAAGAAATGACGTAGAACCAAACTCTGGGACACTTGCAGTGTTGTCATGGATGGTAAAATTTTGATTGGTAATCGGCAGTGACTGATCCTGAACAGGTGAAGAAGAAGGTGGAACAGATATTAGATCAAGTGATCTCTCATCGTTTGCGTTCATGTCACCTATAGTGTTGGCAGCATTTGCATCAAAGAACAGTTGGTACTGTCCACTTGGAACATTACTCCACACAAATGCTACAGGAACACTTTGATTTTCAGGAACATCTAGTTTAACAAAATTATTGTAAAAAAGCGAAGATTGATTTTTTATTTTTAATGTAAATACTATTGAATGCGCATCAGCATTTCCAGTGTTTTGAATCTGTTTTGTTATGACAAGTCCATTTGAAGTATAGTTTTGTTTTTCAACTTTGAGCGAATTAGGAACCCATGAAAGTTCAGCATGTGAAAATCCATTTGACACTGTAATCAATCCAGAGGGCCATGTGTCAGTCTTGTCATAATATGGATATTGTCCAACAGAGCCAAAGAATTGGGTAAATGAATGCCCCGGTTGTATGATTCCACTGTCAAATACACCTTGGGGACCATAGTTTGATGTTCCAGCAGTAGCAGTATGGGTTCGGTTATCATGATTTGTCCAGGTAACTGTATCTCCAACTGAGACATTTACCTGAAATGGGTTGTAGCATGAGAGATTAGGC
>DATEZN010000113.1:0-3392 GCA_035255545.1 Nitrosotalea sp.
GAAAAGATTCTGCAAATCAAGCGATATATACACACAAGTGAAGAAAATGAAAATTGCAAGATTGCTTAGACAAAATATGGAAACATATGCTTTTGTCAACGGAGAAAAGGTTTTGACAAGAGAGAGTATGACATCACAGACAGGAATTCCCATACCTCAGAGCATCAAAGATTTCTTGTTTGACGGTTGGTATGATGAGATAAAAAATAATGTAAAAAATCTAAACTATAACGAAAGTTTATCAGAATTCAAATTTCTTCCACCTATTCCAAATCCATCCAAGATAATTTGTTTGGCTTTTAATTACAAGGATCATGCAAAAGAACAAAACTTGATTCCACCTGATGAACCAGCAATAGTAATAAAACCTAGAACAACACTCAATGGAGCTACATCAGACATAATCTGTCCATCTTTTGTATCAAAGCTTGATTATGAAATTGAGCTTGCAGTAATAATCGGTAAAGATTGTAAGAACGTATCAGAAAAAGAGGCGAAGGATGCGGTTTTTGGATACATGGTCTTAAACGATACATCTGCAAGAGACATACAAGCTAAAGACAAACAGTTCACCAGAGCAAAAGGCTTTGATACTTTTGCACCATGCGGTCCATGGATAACATCTGCAGACGAGATACCAGAACCGCAGAATCTCAAAATGGTAACCAAGGTAAACGGAGACGTTAGACAAAACTCGTCTACATCAAATATGCATCTAAAGGTCTATTCTATTGTATCATTGCTAAGTAAAGCAATGACCTTAGAAAAAGGCGATATCATATCCACCGGAACGCCGGCAGGAGTCATGTTAAACAAGCCAGATGCAGTATTCTTGAAGGATGGAGACAAGATAGAGATGGAGATAGAAAACCTAGGCAAAATACAAAACACAGTGAGATTTGTTTAATCTAGAATTCTAGCGATTTTATAACAGACATTAAAATTATTAAGAGTCAAAGTTTTCCACTTGTCATGGGAAAGATAATTGTTGGTAAAGTAAGTGACTTTGTTCCAGGCAAAATACAGAAAGTTACGATAGACGGTAAAGATCTTCTTATTGCAAACATAGATGGAAATTACTATGCAATAAATGATACATGCACACATGCTGGAGCAAGTCTTTCTGAAGGAAGTTTGGACGGATCAGTCATTACATGTGGTTGGCATGGAGCAAAATTTGATTGCAAAACAGGCAATCTTTCTGCTTTTCCTGTCAAGATAAAAGACTTGAATTCGTATAAAGTAATAGTAGAATCAGAAAATATCTTTGTTGAAGTATAGTGCAAACTTTATAAAATAAGCTCAATTAGCATTAGCTTGAATGCTACAATGGTCGAGAAAAAAGATCCAAATATTGACACTTTGAATATGGCCCTCAACACATTATCTGAAATTGCATCAAACCCTTCCACGCCAAGAAACATCAAGAAAGATTTGACTGACCTTGTTGCAAACTTGAAAAAACAAGATTCTCCTGTCTCTGTAAGAGCCGCAAATGCCATAAGCCTTCTTGACGACATATCTCAAGACCCGAACATGCCATCATATGTCAGAGTTACCCTATGGCAGGCAGTTTCGGCCCTTGAGAGAATAAGAGAATAAATTTAGTGTAGACTGTAATTATTTAGTGAAAATTGAGGAATACCTGTCATCACTTCCAAGTTCCATAATAAGTGGAGAGGATGTGGAATTGTCTGATGACACATTAAGAGAGATATTCAGATTTGCAGAAATGACAGGAAACGATGTATTCTATCATCTAGGATGTGGAAGTGGCAACAGCATCAAAATAGCTTCACAAGAATTTGGAGTAAAGAGATCTATTGGCATAGACAACAACAAGGAGAAAACATCGCAGGGTGAGAAACTACTTGATGAGAAGAATGTCACAAATGGATCAATTAGACATCAGGATATCGTTGATGCTGACATTAGTGATGCAAGTGTAATACTTTTTTGGTTTTCAGATGAGAAAATAATTGAAAAAATGATTTCAAAGTTTCATGGTCTGAGACCTGGATGTAAAATAATAACCATATGGGGACCCCTTACTGGACACATGCCAAACAAAGTAGACTTTCCATACATTCTAAACATAACACCATTCAAAAAGGCAGAATCACTACGCGATCAAATGCTTGCAATATTTGATACCGATTGTATTGACTTTGCTGTTGCATGGGAATATTCAGATAGATATTCCAAAGCTATTGGTTCAAGAAATTTGGAAAATGATAGATTTGTAACAATACTTCAGACACTTGTAATATGGATAAATGCAAAAAATCTTGGAATTGCATGCGGGGATGAAATACCTGAACCCGTAAAGAGTTACATGGGAATTCTCAAGACTTTTTTTAACATAGAAGTTGAACATTTGCTTGACTCCTAGACCAATTATCAGTCATGTTTTTATTCACAAATGTTACATGTATACATGATGCAAGAAAGGATAAACATCAATGTATCAGCTACAGATTACGAAAATACTAGTAAGGCAATCATATCTACACTTGGCAATGTAGAGAAAATGGTTCATGGAGAAAATGAATTCATAGTAACTGACTCAGAATTTGCCTTTGGATGGCATTTTTACGTGGTTTGTGTCAACAAGTCTCTGGTAAAAAAATTGTCAGACCAAATGGGACCAGACTTTGAAAAGATGAAGGGAAGGGGATTAGAACACAAGTTTTTGACATGGCTAAGTGAAAAGGTTAGCCAAAAGAATCTGAAGGTCAAACTAGCCATCAAAGAAGAGATGGAATCAAGCAAATTTGGAATATTTTGATATTTTAGATTTTTCATTTACCTACAATTTACAAAATATTAAGGCCCTTGAGGGGAATCGAACCCCTGTCCGGGGATCCACAGTCCCCTATACTCGCCACTGTACTACAAGGGCCACATAAAGAAAATCGTTTTCAATCCAGTATTAATCTTAACTCAACTAGACAAACGCCAACTTTTAGGACAGACCGGTATATTTTTTGCTACAATCAGGAGTTTATGGGTTAATTATTCCCCTGCCGATTATTTTTCCTTCTTTTAGCATTGTTAGTGCCTCTGTTGCTTGATTGAGTTTGAATCTGTTTGAGATCACCGGTTTTATTATCTCTCTGCGAGCAAGTGAAATCAATTCGATCATATCAGTCATAGAACCCGTGTAGGAACCCATGATCTTGTATGCTCTAGTAGGCATCGTTACAAGATTCAATTGTAATGAACCGCCAAACAATCCTACAAGAACAACACGTGCTCTACGCCGTAGTATTTGCATATCAGTTTCTACAGATTTTGTAGCGTTAACAAAATCAATTACAGCATCAGATCCCAAGTTACCTGTCAACTCCATTATAGCTTTTACAGGATCTTCCTTGGCAGAATTGATAGTA
>DATEZN010000114.1:0-2390 GCA_035255545.1 Nitrosotalea sp.
GAGTCAATAATTGAGCTATCCTAGAAATTTATTTTGTGATATAGTTATGCAGTAATTAGATCTTCAATGTTGAATTCGTGTTCTACAAAATATTCTACTCGAGTCTTTTTGAATTCTCTTGAGCTAAAGAGAATTCTGTAATCACTGACTTCGACTTGTTTTTGAATCTCTTTTGCCATGTCTTCTGCCTCTTTGATTGATTTGCAATGGACCATTGAGAATACACTGTATGGCCAGTCTTGGTAAACCGGTCTCTGGTAACAATGGCTAATTTGTGGAAATGATCCAAGTTTTGCACCAACTTCTTCAATTCTTTCCTCTGGAACTTGCCATACTATCATACCGTTTGCAGTAAAGCCTACTTCTCGGTGTCTTAAGATGGCTGCAAATCTTCTCATTATTCCTGTCTCTTCATATTTTTTTATCTTTTCAAGAAGTTGTTCTTCAGTTATTCCAAGGTTTTGTGCAGATTTTAAAAATGGTCTTTCAATTACCTCTAGATCTTTTTGCAGTTCTCGTATGTAGTTTTTCTCTTCCTCTGTTGCAATAAATTTAGTATCTGTAATTTTCTTTTTCTCTTCTGATGGTTTGATATCTGATTTCTTTTCTTCTACCATCTCTAGCTTTACTCCAATCTTGAATAGCTTGATTGTAGGAAGAAGCCTTGTTTTTCTAATTCCATCTAACTTTGAAAATTTGTCAATCTCTGTCTTTAGATCAGATCCAGGAGGAACTGCCAAAGTAAACCATAGATTGTATTCGTGGTTTCTCTCATAATTGTGACTGACACCTGGATGTTTGTTTACTTGATTTGCAATGTGGTCTAGTCTTTCTGGGTCTATTGCCATTGCAACTAATGCACTCTTGTATCCTAGTTTTCGTGTGTCAAATATTGCGCTAATCTGTCTGATTATTCCTGCTTCTTTGAGGGTGACAAGCCTTTGCATCAATTCTTGGTCTGACAGACCAAACTTTTTTGCCATGACTTCATATGGTTTTGGCGTTAATGGAAAAGTCCACTGGATCTCATTTAGAATTTCCTTATCCATCTTGTCCATGTTAGATGAAAACCTTATCTTACAATTAAAAACGTTACCTAGTTTCTCATGGAATCTATAAATATCATTTCCAGTCAGCCAAGATCCATTGATAGTTGATCTAAATCTTAGAGGGGATTTGGTGATTATAGTAGGTGGAGGAAACGAAGGTCTGAAAAAAGTAAATTCCTTGTTGACTCAGGAATGCAAAATTCTCCTTATCAGTGATTCGACAAACAGGCAGATTCAAAATTATGTCAAACAAAAAAAAATATCTTTCAAGAAAATGAGGCTTGCCAATGCAAATTTTCTAAAAAAATACAAACCATTCATGGTGTTAGCTACCACTGATGACAAGGCACTCAATCGTAAAATTGTAGAACAAGCCAAGTCTATGCGCTGTTATGCATATGCTGCCGACGATCCAGAAGTAAGTGACTTTGCATTTGGTTCTGTGATTAACATAGCAGACACTGTACAAATTGCAGTATCCACAGGAGGCCGAAGTCCTGCCATGGCAAGAAAACTAAAACTTCAGGCTGAACAAATCTTCAAAAAAGTGATAACAAAAGAGGACATTTATCAAATAAAACTACAGGATTTTGCAAGAAAGGCAGTAAAGGACAAGATCCAGACATTTCCTGAGCGAAGAAAGTTTCTCTATAGTGTCATGAATGACAATCATGTTAAACAATTAATACGAGACGGAAATCTAAAAAAAGCACAGAAGCGGGTTATGGAAATGCTAGGTGATATCATATGACAAGTGATGTAATCAACGCTCGAGTTACTTTTAGAAAATCGCCTATTCACATGCTGGAACGGTTCACTTTTCCAGATCTAGATTCTGCGTACAAGTCATTTCTACAACACTCTGGATTACATGAATGTGTTATTTTGCAAACCTGTAACAGGGTAGAACTTTTTGGTTGTGCCAATTCTGCTGATCTTGATAAAATAAAAAAAACATGGGCATCTATTGCAGGACTAGAAGAAAATGCATTCAAAGAAAATCTTGAGATAAGCAAAGGAACTGATGCATACACACACCTACTCAAACTTACATCTGGTCTTGATTCTCTTGTAATAGGTGAAGAGCAAATACTTGGGCAAGTCAAAGAATCAATCAGTACTGCAAGGGGAATAAAGGCTTCAGGTGATAATCTTAATACTTTATTTGACAAGGCAATTAAAATTGGAACGCGTGTACGTCAAGCAACTGGAATCAGCAAGGGAAGCATATCAATAGGTTCCATGGCAGTAAATCTTGCAGAAGAAAACATTGATGATCTAAAATCAAAACATATCTTGTTGATTGGAACTGGAGAGGCAGCAAGTCTTGTAGCAAAATCG
>DATEZN010000115.1:0-2538 GCA_035255545.1 Nitrosotalea sp.
TTTTTCCAACTATCTCTTCTTTTGTATATCCTAATTTGGTTGCGTACGTCTTGTTACAGTCCAAAATTATGCCATCTACATTGATTGTTCTATAAAGATCTGGTGAGTTATCATACAAATTTCTATATTTTTCTGACATTGTTTCATAACGTTCTAACAGAATGTTGAGATCTTCTTCTTTGTATTCATATGATTCATTTTTGTTTGTTGACACCAAGTATACTTCAGGTCATTTTGCATTTAAGGAATTGAAGTCAAAGTCTTATTGGTTATAAGGACTTGGTCATTGACTCTATATTTTTTAATTATTATGTAACGTCGTACTCTAATTTACCAAGGTGCATAACAAAGAATATGCCAATTCATTTCTTAGCACATGTACCTGTATTGAATCTCTAAATGTTTTATCTAAACTTCTCAATTCCAGATATAATCTGGAAACTTGCATGTGATCTAAACTTGCCATGTCTGGCATCATTCCTATTGGATTTAGATTTTTCTCAATGAACTTCCACATTTCTAAAAATGATGGGGTGTTTTGATTTTCTATTAATGACATATTATCAACTCAGTATTGTTATACCTGTTACTTTTTTGACGTCTTCCAAACTCATTTTATTTGCAGATAGGAATATTGCAAGTTTTGTAGCATCTTGGCCACCCTCTGATATCTTCAATAGGTTCACAGTGCCAAGATCTTCTACAATTTGTGCCTCACTTGTGGTTGTCTGTCTAGATTCTTTTGTATGTATATGACTGTCAATTTTTCTTGTGAGCATGGATTCTATCTTGGAAAGATCAATGTTTTTTAATTGATTTTCCAAGTCTGCTGTATCAGTAAATTCGATCATTATCTCGCCAACAGACATGTTTATCTTTATTTTTGCCATGATGTGATAGAGTCATCAATTTTCAATCAGGACGATCTCCTGTTTTTCTGGTATTTGGCTATGAGCGAATTTAGGAATGTACTATTATCAATTGAGGAATCATTCTTTTTTGCTTCTCTTATGGCCTTCACAAATTTCTGGAAAGCCTCGGATTTCACTGTGATTGTTTTGTATTCTTTTCGTGGCAATTAATTACTATGTCCGGGACATATGGATAAGTTCTTGGTAGAATTATTGTGATACTAAATTGCATAGTTACCCATGTGAGGGAATTTTATATATAACGATCCCCTTAAATGGGGAAAGTACGGTACTATGGTATGGCTCTCATTGAGACACACAAAAACCTGTTCCTTGAGGAATGTTCAAGATTGACTAAACTTGTCTTTGACTGCCTACAAAAACTCGAAAAAAATCCTACTGATCTGGATACTGTAGATCGAATGGTTAATGCTGCCGATGTAATCCGAGGCGGCGCAAAGTTCCTTGAAAATGTAGATCTTGAACTAAACTCCAAAATGTTAATTGAATTATTTAAAGGGACACAAGATGTGAGGGATAGGGAAAAAGAGCTTGAAATGATGCTAGGCATATTCGGAAGGCTAGTCGGCAAAACTTACTCTGACCAAGTCTTGCTTGAACTCTAATACTTACAAAATCTAGAGACTAGTGTATGATCGACACAACAATTTATGAAAATATATTATATTTTCATTAAAAAACAGAATTAACAATTTTAAGGCAAGTCTTTGTGACCAATGTGCTACTGCATATTACGTAGCAAATTTACCATGTAAATCCATATAGGTGGCGATTCTCACACTGAAATAGTTGACAAAAGCTGAATACGAAAAATTACTAAAGAATATTCAAGATAAAGTATCTCAGACCAAGACTGGTTCGACATCGAGATTTGAACTTCCTAAGGTCGATATCATGTGGCAAGGAAATAGAACGTTTTTCAGAAATTTCTCAGAATTTCCAAAAATATTACGAAGAGATCCTGAAAAGCTTTTACAATATCTTTCAAAAGAGTTTGCAACTCCTGCACAGTTCGGAGGAGATAAGGCAGTCTTTGTAGGTAAAAAAGATCCACATGAATTTTCAGCTCTTTTGAATAGATATCTCAAGGAATATGTAGAATGTCCAACTTGCAAAAGTCCCGATACTAGGGTTGAAAAAGAAAACAGAGTGACCCTTCTCAAATGTGAAGCATGTGGAGCCAGATCACCTCTAAAGGGTCAATATGCGTAAATGAATTTTGCAGTTAAGATAGTGAATCAAAGAGGAAATAGAATGTTAAACATTTGTGATGCAGAATTAGTTGGTAGGACAGTTAAGCAATCTGATCTAGAAATAAAAATTACCAAGAGTTACTATGGAGACCATGTAATTGACGAAAAAGAAGCAGAATCTCTTCTAAGAACTTCTTCAATAATCAACATGGCCGGTAAAAAAACAATTGATCTTTCAATAAAAATGGGATTAGGATCTGCAAAAGGTGTAAAAGAAATTGAAGGAGTTCCTTTTCTTATAATTTTCAAATTTTGAAAATACAACGATTATATACATACTGAATACATTGTTGTCTGAGAATTTTGGGTAAGCGAAAAGTACTAAACGAAAGTGAATTGAAGGAAATGCAGTT
>DATEZN010000116.1:0-9712 GCA_035255545.1 Nitrosotalea sp.
CTGTTTAGAAAATTGTTTGTTTCAAGGTCGTATTGTTCTATTGACGAAAAAACAAAATGACAAATCCAATTGAAATCTCCACTCAGTCTTGCTGAATATATGCAAAAGGGAGACTCGTTTAGATATCTTGTTAATCTATCAATTCCATCTGAGATGTTTTTTGAAAATTTGAACTTAACAAGTATTGTCCTATTGACTTTTTCTGATACTAGATCTGGATTCAAAATTACAGAATACCCCAGAATGGATTTGTTCTTGTCAAGTCTTCCAAGTCTTTGTCGTACAGCTCTGTCAGTAATTGTAAAGCCCATGCCTTGAAGTGTACCTGCTATCTCTTGTGAGGAAACTCTTGCATTTTTTCCCAAATGCGAGAGTATTACCTTGTCTATCTCATCGAGCATAATTTTACATTGGTATGTGTTATTAATATTAATTTCCGATTCGGAAATTAGGGTGCATATTGGATGATACTGTACTATGATTTTGCTTCCAAATTGGAAATTTTTGACGATAATTCTTTCCGTCGTGAATATAGCAGTGAATCACGATATGTATGTGATGAATAAAAGAGCAATCAACAAATTTGCTATACTGGTGATCTTGATGATCGCAGTACCTGAAGCTGTTGGTCATACTCTTTTTGAGCGAGCCCACTCTCCTGACTCGTCTGTGAATGCAGCAATTGCATTCACCGATAATCTACGTGATAATTCTGACAAGAATGGTGTGTGTCATCTCGCACTAGAAAATGATCAATCAGATGCTAATATAGCGCGAGCAGCTGGCCTGCAGGGAAAATATGGCGATCTTTCCTGTTGATTTTTTACAATATTTTTCATGATGATGAAGTGATTGTTTGGCTTCTAAAATGATTTAATATGTCTGTCACAAGAACAAATCAAATATGCTAGTCTGCGGAGTCGACGACGCAGGTCGAGGTTCAGTCTTGGGTCCACTTGTAATAGCTGGAATCTCTATTGAACGAAAAAACATAAAACAACTTGTTAAGATTGGCGTAAAAGATTCAAAACAACTCAGTCCTCAATTGCGAGAAAAATTATATGGAAAAATATTAGATCTTGTAGAGGGATATTACGTTGCAAAAATTCCTCCAAAAACGATAGACAAGAGTGTCAGTAAAAACCTGTTAAATCAACTTGAAGCAGATTATATGGCCAAAGTTATAAAAAAACTAGAGGCAGGCTCATCATATGTTGATTCATGTGATGTAAACCCAAAACGGTTTGGTCTGTATATTTCAAATCTTGCCAAGACTGGAAAAATCATCTCAAGTCATCATGCTGACCAAAAATATCCTGTAGTATCTGCAGCTTCTATCATTGCCAAAGTAAACAGAGATAGGGCTATAGAAAAACTACGAAAGAACCATGATCTGGGGAGTGGATATCCATCTGATCCTAAAACTATGCGATTCATAAAACAATGGATATCTCAAAATGGAAACGTGCCTGTATTTGTCAGAAAAAGCTGGAAACCAGTCAAAATTTTGTTAAATGCATCATCCTAGATATTTTGCTACAATCATGCCATGGTCTCCTTCATAGGGTTCCAAGTTTATCTCTTGGACTATCTCAAAGTTGGTAGATAGTTTTTTGGCCTCTGAGCGCATTACTTGAACTGGCTCTCTTGTAACATCAATACTTCTTGTTTTTATTACTAACATCATATATCCGCCTTTTTTCAAATATGTCTTGCAATTTAATATTGCAATCTCGGTTTGGTCTGGTTGAGCGATGTCTACGTAGACAACATCTACAGGGCCATACACTGAAAAATATTCCTTGGGACTACGAGCATCCTGTAAAATTGGAACAATGTTTGATCTAAACGTAGCTACTCTTTCCAAAAAATCTCTTGCAACTCTGCTTGAATGTTCTACTGCAAAAACAATTCCACTTGGACCCACGATATCTGATACGTGACTTGCAGTTGTTCCAGTTGATACTCCGAGATATAGAACCGTAGATTTTCTGATGATGGGCAAAAACTCAAGACCATTCATTATGGCTGCACCAAGTTTGCTGCGATAAGGATCCCATGCTCTAAATTCTTCGTCATCTATCTTGACTAGTTTTTCTCTATAAACTTGATTTCCGGGCACGAGATTTATGGTTGCAAGCCTCTTCTCCCCTTCAATTTTTACCCAAAAAATGTTATCTTCTTCGTTTTCCAAACTTCTTTCTCTTGCTCTTTTGCCAATCGTTTCTCTTTTCTCCATCGCCACCTCTTCCTCCGCCTCCTCCAAACCTTCTATCTCCGTCTCTTCTTCCTCCACCGCTAAATCGCCTGTCTCGTTGTTCTTCATTTCTACGTGGCTGGAATGCTGGTCTCTCTGGTTGGTCCTTGTATTTTACTCCTATTTCTGTAACGCGTATGTTGAGTTTTTCAAGTAGTGTATCATTTCTTCCTGCACCAAAGACATCTACTCTTGCACCGATTGCAGCTTTTGCAGCTATTGCTCTTGCAATTTTACCTCTCTGCCATCGTGGGGCTGCATGAACTAGTTGATGTTGAAATAGTAAACCGTGCTTTGGTGGAGCTGCGCCAGTCTTGAGAGATCGAAATAGAGCCTTTTCAGCGCCGAGAATTTGAATGGTACTTGCAGGCATGGTTGCAAGTCTTTTCAGACTTCCTGCCTTGGCAAGTATTCTGGCTCCTACTGCAGAACCAAGTATGACTGAAATGTTTGGTGCAATTAACTCCATTTGTGATTCAATGTGTTTTTCTAATGATTGTCTTAGATCAAAAAGATCCAAGATCTGTTTTGCAATACCTTGAACTATAATAAAATTCTCGTCTGAGATTTGACCACCCCTGCTCTTTTTTTGTAGTAAGGATAACATCTCAGCTTTCTCTTCTGGAAAACCTGCCGCAAGATATGTGTCTTGAGTAAGGTTGTCTCTTCTTCCTGCCATTACAATTTTTGAATATCCGCTGATTGTGTCTATCATGTTATCAAGTTCTGGGAAATGTAATCCGTACCACTCTCTTAATCTAGAACTTAGCAAGTTGATCATCTTGTCGGTTTCATCTAGCGTGTTAATTGCTTGAATTATGTGCAAGTCTGGACTCTCGGAAATCTCTGTAACTCTTGATGATGAAAGGCTTAGTGCAAAGTCTCGTAGTTTTCCTCTGGCATCTCCTTCATTTGTTGCAAATCCTGAATCTACAAGGACTCGCAATTTTGAAGACTGGATTGTCTCTATCTTTTTTTCTTCCATGATGTCAGCCTCTATTGATTTTTTTCTCAAGAGTTTCAAAAGGGAAGAATCGTTTACGACAACAATGCTTCCCAAATTGGCAAGAAAATGTTCTAGTTCATTGAGGCTGGCTTGTTCTTTTTTTAGCTCTACATATTGTATAGCTGGATTTGAAAATGGAAATGATTTTACACATTTGTTATCATCAAAAACTGCAATACCTAACTCTGTTAAAATGACAGAATGCATAGAGTGCATTTCTATGGCTTACTAAAAAATGTAACATTATAGATCCTAGAACTATATCAAACGTTATAAGACAACTATTTTTTATTATTAGAAGTGAGTCCTGACATCTCAACCACTGTGGGTTCGATTGCACTTGAGAGGCCCACTATGCTTGCGTCTGGTATTCTTGGTATATCGCTTGACGTTTTTGGCCGTCTATATAAAGAAGGGGCAGGAGCACTTGTTACAAAATCACTGAGCAAGGAACCGTGGGATGGATATCCAAATCCGACTATAATCGGACTAAAACATGGATATCTTAATGCAGTTGGATTGTCAAATCCTGGTGCACCGTATTTTGCGAAAATGTTATCGTCGAATCAAACTGTTCCAATAATTGTTAGCCTTGTAGGTTCTATTCCGGAGGACTTTACATTCATGATAAAACAATTTGAAAATGTCAAGATTTTAGGATATGAGCTTAACCTGTCATGTCCTCACGTTGAAAAAGTTGGACTCGAAGTAGGTGACGATCCTGAACTTGTCCACACCATAGTAAAATCTGTAAAAAAAGAATCAAAGGTACCCGTGCTTGCAAAAGTTGGTCTTGGCTCTTCAGACTATTTGGAAACTGTGAGAACTGCATGTGAAAGCGGAATTGATGGCATCACTGCAATAAACACATTACGTGCAATGGCAATTGATGTGGAAACTGCAAGACCTATTTTGAGTCATAAAATCGGTGGATTATCTGGGCCTGCGATAAAACCAGTTGCGGTAAGATGTGTCTATGAAATTTCATCCAAGTTTGATATTCCAGTTATTGGTTGTGGCGGAATCTCGAGTTGGGAAGATGCAGTAGAATTTTTACTTGCAGGGTCAAGTGCTGTACAGATTGGCAGTGCTGTTGGGGACAAATGGACTGGAGTCTTCTCTGAGATAAACAATGGAATATCAAAGTATATGGAGAAAAAGAATTTTAAAAAATTAAGTGAGATGGTTGGGCTTGCAAAAAAGTTTTGATACACCAAAAATTGTGACAATAGAAAAGGTGGTTGATGAAACCCCTACTGTACGTACTCTATTTTTCTCTGACGATGTTTTGTCTCAAGTGCTTCCAGGACAGTTTGCAATGGTGTGGATACCTGGAGTAAATGAAATTCCAATGAGTGTAATGATATCACAAGAAAATGGCAAGGCAGCATTTACTGTAAGAAAACATGGACTTGCTACAACAGAGTTGTTCTCAAAGAAAGTTGGAGATCAAATAGGTGTCAGAGGACCATATGGAAATTCGTTTACTATCAAGCAAGGTAATCTACTTTTAGTTGGTGGAGGGACTGGACTTGTTCCTCTTATACGGCTAGTTACATTTCTAAAGAAAACTGATGATGTAACAATTGTAATGGGTGCCAAGACAAAATCCGAAGTCTTTTTTGAAGTACTAGGAAACAAATTGCTTGAAGGTACTACTCACAAAGTGATTGCTGTTACAGAAGATGGAAGCTATGGACAAAAGGGTCTTGTGACCGATGTGATGGAAAAGTTGTTCAAAGAAAACAGGTTTGATGCAGTATATACCTGCGGTCCTGAAAAAATGATGCATAAAGTTGTACAGATTGCATCTTCACACAAGACACATGTTGAAGCAAGCATTGAAAGAATGATGAAGTGTGGAATTGGAATTTGTGGCAGTTGTTGTTTTGGTGATGTGATGGCATGCAAGGATGGAACTGTCTTTGATGGACAAACTCTACTTGCAAACAAAGAGTTTGGGTATACTCACCGGAGTAAATCAGGCGTGCTTGATAATTATTAGAAAGTGGAAATTCCGGAAAACTTAAAATGCTATAAAAAACCATTCAAATTGAAAATTGACTAAGATTGTATTAACTGCAGACCGTACATTGATGTCTCCTTATCGTGGGATATCGCTTGCAACTTTCTTTGGTTGTGCTCCAGCAGTGGATCCACATAGACCAAAAAACAGTTTCTGGTATTACATTCTAAAAGATCAAGTGACTCCAAAAGTTCTCTTTGACTTTATCTGTAATCCTATAGGTCAAAAGAATGGTGTTGCAAATTATGCTCCATATGGATTAAGAAAAGTGGAAGCAGCTCTTCTTCGAGACGGATACAAGAGAGAAGAAGTTGTAGTGGCACATCCTGATCATGTAGACAAGTTCATTGGTCCTGAAACCGAAGTGGTTGGAACATATGAAATGGATCCTCTTGGAATGGGTCCTGTAACTATGACATTTACTTATGGTAGAAAACAGACATCATATGATGAATTTTACAATCGCGATTTACACATGAAGATAAATGCTGCAAAAAAGAAAAACGGAAGCCATGCCAAAGTAATTGCTGGCGCTTCTGGAACTTGGCAGTATAACTATGATCCAAAGAAGATCCAAGAATATGGATTGTATGCAGTACTAGAAGGAGAACTTGGCGGCATTGCACCAGAAATTGACGGACATGCTGGAGAGTTTTTCAATAAATTAATTGCTGGAGAATTTGAAAACATGAATCCATTTGTCAAGAGTGATTTCAAAGTTGAAGTAAAAGAATTTGGAAAAGATGAAGAAAAGTTCCACGGTAGATTCATCCACTATTGGGATGAACCAGATGTTGAAAGTATACCCAACATAGTAGAACCAAGCATGCACGGAATGGTGGAGGTCATGAGAGGATGTGGAAGAGGTTGCAAGTTTTGTGATGTTACACTACGACCATTAAGATACTATTCACCTGAAAAAGTAAAACAAGAGATTGAAGTAAACATAAAGAAAGGAGGACAGCGTAACGCATGGCTTCATAGTGATGATATATTCGTCTATGGCCTTGATCCGAGAAAGACCAAGAACATGGCTCCAAACAGAGATGCATTAGAGGATCTCTTCAAGGCAGTCATGTCATGTGGAATTGAACACACCAACCCAACTCACGGTACCTTGGCTGGTGCAATTGCTGATGAAAAGTTACTTCCAAGTCTATCAAAGATAATCAAATCTGGTCCTAACAACAAGACTGGAGTTCAATGTGGATTTGAAACAGGAAGCTTACGATTAATTGGAAAATATGCCGACAGAAAACTCGCTCCATACAAGCCAGAGGAATGGCACTGGGTTGTAAAAGAAGGAGTAAAGACACTAAACGAGAATCACTGGATTCCAGCATTTACACTAATTATGGGTCTTGATAACGCAGAAACAGAAGAAGATGGATGGGATACAATACGACTAATCAATGAACTAGAACTAGAACAGCCAGAATCCCAGTTTACTGTGACTCCACTTACATTTGTCCCAATTGGATTGCTTGAAAAATCAGAGTTCTTTGATATTGGAAATGAATTAACTGCTCCACAACTTGGTGTCATGTACAAGACATGGCAACACAACTTCAAGTATGGAATCCAGAAATTAATGGACAAGACTGGAAGCAACAATACTCTCAAGAAAAAGGCATTCACTGGTCTTGCAAGAGCACTAGGTGGTGTCCCATTGACTGCAATGGAGAAATATGCAAGAAGAAAAGGTCCAGAACATGAGAGAGTAATTGAAACCATCAAGACAAAGTACTGGTAAATTTTTTATTAAAACCAAATACATAAATTGAATTAAATTGAAAGTTGATTCGTGCCAACTCACGGATCGCTTACTAAAGCAGGAAAAGTAAGAGGACAAACTCCTAAAGTTCCATCACGGGAAAGACATGGAACAATATCCAGTACACGAAACAAGGATAATTTTAGAAAAAGATTTGTCCTAAAAAGAGTCCCAGGCCAAAACAAACCAGGCCAACGAAGAAGAAAGTAGAATTTTAAATCATCTGTATTCATTCATAAAACAATTGATTTTCTATGTGCGTAATCTATCTGAAAACCACAGTCTTTGGTGATAATCATGACACCTGTCTTTTGTAAATGAAAAAAATTATCAGATTCTAGCGGTGCCCTTTTGGGGTTTAATCCAAAAGAACTACCGCCAGTATAGAATCTGCAATTGTTTACTATGTGAGTTACATTGAAAAGAATATGTTCGTTCATTTTGAATTTGCAAATTGTCTCTCAAGGTGGTTATATCATAAAATATTATTATAAAATAAACACAATGAAACCGTGGATATTAGGGACTTGTGTCATAAGTGATGGTGTGATCGTGCACTAGAAAGACACATCCACGGTTCCATACATAATTGGTTTTTGTCGTATAAAAGACTCGATTAACTATGTTACTCAAATTATAAAGAAAAACACTGTCTAACTTTTTTTTCTACTGGGACTGGTAAAAACAATAGAATTGATCTAATACAAAGTACTAGTCAACAAACTTTACAATCGACTATTTTTATTAAATGGCTAGTAAAATCCATAGATGATTAGGACAAATCCACCATTGGATACGATGGAGAAATATTATCAATACTATCACGAGCAAATTAAAAAAATGAAAAAATTAACCGATGGTTTTTCTGATGATGGCACATCCGATCCGTATATACCAATCATTTTCAGTGCCTTGAAATTCATATTTGCATTCTTGGATAGTGAAGCTGGAATGACTATGGCAAGTATCCAAATGATTAAAAAAATCTCTGAAATGATTGATCAAAGAGCAACACAAGAGCAAATGCGTGAACAGATCCAGATTATTGAAAAAAGAGTAGTTACTACATTAGTTCCTATGGATGAGTTGATCAAAAAAGCAAAGGCACTGCAGGATGCAGATCCATGCTATATTGGATAAGTAGTGGAATTATTATCTAGAGTCTAGTACACGTGTGGGATTTAATGGAAATACATCATCATCTCAATCTCATAGTTATATATTCTGAGCAACACTATGTGAATAACTCTAGTACAGAACACTGGTAGGATCTAAGAAATGGAAAATCATATCTGTCCTCTCTGCAAAAAAGAATCTGAGTGCCTTAATCCTGCTTGTGATGATCATACTTTACACTATGAATGGTGTAATCAATGTAGAATCAAGATTACTAGATATTTGACAGGATGGAATGTCATATTCATAATCTAAGTATGATTTTTAATTTAATAGTTTCACGGTATTTTGTGGAACAAACAATTATCTCTTTACAATTTGGTAGAACTATCCACCAAGTTAGTTGGCCGAATCTATTTTAACTTCACAGTGGCATAGAAAAATCATGATTAGATTTAGTGTGATAGACTGTGTGGAAAAAACTGGCACTTTGATTACTGGCATATATGGAACAATAGATCCACAACCGTCTGATGGAATGCCTGAAAAAACCAAATTTCGTGCAATTGAAGAAGCTAAAGGTCCGGCTTGGTATAAACACGAATTAATTCAATTACTCACACTGAATGATATCAAATGTTTTACATTCCAGATCCGCAACACCCACAAAAGAATTTGTTAGACCATTTTCATACGTGCAATAAATAATATTGATTGATCTACATCTAATTGGAGATATGGTACGTCAAATCACTTAAACATCACTCATGATTTTTATCTATTTTTCGGTCTGGCATACTAATTTTTCATGATTTTGGAAAAACGGACTTTGAATTCATCAATGTCGTCTAACTGGTCAGTTTCTGCCATGATATTGTTCAAGATGGAATCATAGCCTGTACCGTATACTTCTCGCAATACATCTCGTAGATTTTCTATATTTTCAAGAAGTTGTAAACCTTCACATTTGTAATATGCTTCAAGCTTAGCCAAAACTGCATGGTATTGGATATTTCCGCTTCTCATTAAAACTACTTCAATACAAGCCGTAAATGCAATTCTTTTTTCTGCATCTAGAGCATACATGTACCGTATTTTCTAATTTTATGTTATATTGTTTTGTATCATAGAATTTTGGATTAAGATTTCCATTTGTCCTCATGTGGGATTAGAGAGTAAAACACATGCTGAAGCTTGTGATATTACAATACAAGGTGATAACAGGTGGATAATTTTAATTCAAAACGCTAGTAAAAAATAACAACTCAACACATTCATTAATCTTATTTTGTTTCATTTTTTCATGCTTGATTTAAGTCAGAGTCTTATTGTAAGACTTGTTATCACTACAGCAATTCTCTCAATAATTTCCTACTTTATGATTCAGAGGAATATTATATCACAAGACCGATTAAAATGGGCTATTCCAGCTCTCTTTGTTGTCTTTGGAATCTCGATACTAGTCCAAATTCTGTATGTCTTAAACAGAAATACTACGTGACTGATTCCAAATAATATATTTTCAAACTTTCA
>DATEZN010000117.1:0-9473 GCA_035255545.1 Nitrosotalea sp.
AAATAAACAAAAATGCAATTGATGTTATTTCATGACATACATAATTATTTTATAAATTGAAAGGATGGTCAAAATCCTTCAACAATTTAACAATACCACATCCAATTAGATGTATGAATACACGATGTTTTTACGCATGGCAGAAATTTGTTTCACGTATACAAAATTTTTAAATCAGCATACACCATCAAGAAATAACCATATTTTTCAAGACGATTCACATGAATTCGTATTCATGGTGAAATAATTCTCAACAGACGCAGCTTTTTAACTTATAATACAATCTGAAATTCCCTCCCCCGGTGTACAAATTCACAAAGATACTCAGTGCTTTCCTGTTTGCGTTTGTTTGTTTTATACAAACAATTGCTCATATCACGGTATGATTCTACATCACTAATGATAAATTCCCTCTCATTAGTCACAAAAAATAAAACAATTGTCAACAGCATTAGACAAAAAGGCGATGGCAAGAGATCAATCTACTTATATACAAACAACAATAAAATCCGATCTACAATGCGCCTCAGATCAGAACTTAATCCAGGTCAAACTGAGAACATTTTTGTGCTCAAAACACACAAAACGATCACACCGTTTGGTATTTTGACGCATTATTCCGATCATAAATCTTCTAGTTTTCGGAGTGTTTTGTTTTGAATACTGAAGAAGATCTATTTGCAACATTGAAGTATTTTGGTTTGGAAGGAGATGATGCCAAAATTTACCTTGGCCTGCTACGTACAGGAGAGGTTACAGTTGGAAGCCTTTCTGCAAAATTAGACGTTGATAGAGGCAAAGCATACCGAGCACTTACAAAATTACGAAATCTAGGATTGATTACAACTACATTATCAAATCCTACGATTTGTAAATCAGTAAACCCTGAAGAAGCATTCAAGGGAATTATTCAGAAAAAACAAGATGAAATTACAACAATGGAAAAACTATCAAAACAAGTTGTTACAAGTCTTGAAGAGTTAAAACGTCCAACTCCTGACAACTCAATGTCATCATTTTCAATCATACAGGGTAGATCCAATATTTATGCAAGAATTGGAAAACTAGTAAATGAAGCAAGCGATGTGGTATACGTAGTTAGTACAGTTGAGGATATCATGAGAATGTATCATACTGCAATTCCTGAAAAAATAAAAGACTGCATCAAAAAGGGCGGAGAGGTCAGAATAATTACAGAGGTTGAAAACAAGCAAGCAGTCAGTTTGGTACAAAAACTCGGAGCTACAGAAACAAGAGTTGGTAAACTACCATCTAAGGGACGAATGGTTGCTGAAAAAGATAAACAAATTGTAATGTCTGGCTCGATGAAAGGTACCATGGATCTAAATGATGATGCAGATTCCATAGTTCACACCAACTCTACAGAGATTGTTAATAACATCTTTAGTCTGTGTGAACATTTGTGGAAAAAATCAAAACCTATTGAAGTTGTATACCAATCTGCATAAGGTTACCAAATTCACCAATTTTAAAAATTCAAATTTCGTTCAGATTAATCACACACCATCTTATATCATGTTTTAAGGTATTTTCTCTAGTATTGAGGACCATACTTGTAATTTTAATCATAATTTCCAGTATTGGAATAATGAAGTCTTATGCTGATAGTGATTACACTTTTGGAGTAAGAATACTACCTCAAAAATTAATTGAGAGTTCAGACGGGATATTACAAGTCTATGCTTTGCATGGTACTCACGTCTACCCACAAAAAATTGAAAACATGGTATTTTCTTCGACAGATTCTTCAGTTATACAAGTAATTGGAGTAGAAGGTAGTGATGATTTCATTACAAATATCAAATTAAAGACAATAGGGCAAGGTGATGCAAAAATTGAGATCGGTGCACCCGGTTTTGTATCTCAAGAGGTTCCAATAACAGTCTATGGAAATCAAAATTACCCAGTCAAATTATTGGTACAATCAACACCCCCAATTCTTTCAATGAATGGTCCCAATACAGGATATTTTACCGCAGAACTGATAAACAACAATGGCTCTCCTGCTACTGCAAAAAATGATGTTTTGGTTAATCTGGATGCGGCAGATAGTAGAATTGCAATGTTAGCCGATACACATCTTTTGATAAAAGCAGGAGAATATTATGGGATAGAAAAATTTGAAGCAACCCAAGTCGGAATTACACAGATATTTGCATCTGCTGACTCGCTTCAACCATCAAGTGCAAAGGTTACTGTTAATCAAACTGGCTCTCCAGAAATACACTTGTACACATATCCAAAAAAGATCAATAACTACCAGTCTTCCACATCCTATGCCATTGCACAATTGACAGACGCAAATGGAATTCCCACACCGGCAACTGAAGATATTGCAATTCCAGTAAGCATCAATGATCCAAATGCAATTTTAACAAATACTAGTCCCGTAATACAAAATGTGGAATCAAACGCACCAATAATAATAAAGAAGGGATCCTATTGGGGATATACAGACATTGCAGTAAGTGCAGGAATAAATGGAACTTACAATGTTTTATCATCAACACCAAACGGATATGTCAATTCAGGGCCAAGTAAGATAACCACATTTACTTCTAAATTTTATGATGATAAATCAGCTCGACTTGATATTTTGCCAATATTGGCAACAGGAAAAGATGAGCTAATCGGAGTATTACACCTGGAAGACAAGACTGGAGACCCAATAATTGCAAGCCATGACATGCAGATAGAAATTGATTCATCGGACTCAAAGTCACTTACAGTTGATGATGTAACACTAAACAAAGGATCAGGTGCTGCCCCCGTATTTGCCAAGGTAGGTACAACACTTCCCATTTCTCTATCACTACATGTTGTAACATACAATGATCAGACCGTTAACCCGATAATTTCATTACCAGCTGGTAATTCACTTAATGCACTATCGTTAGTGCCA
Organism: Nitrosotalea sp.; assembly: GCA_035255545.1. GTDB lineage: Archaea > Thermoproteota > Nitrososphaeria > Nitrososphaerales > Nitrosopumilaceae > Nitrosotalea. The sequence continues at coordinate 2,924 of DATEZN010000117.1, forward strand.
AAGATATTGAGCAACACAAATTTTCCCATTGCAGTATATCAAACAGATTCCACAGGCATTCCGGTTGACTTTGCAAATGATTCTGCCTTGGATGTAATACCTAATGATTACGTCTCAGTCCAACCAGTCATAATTCACAGAGGTGACATGGTAATTCTTGCAAATGCTACTTCTTTAAAAACTGGTATTTCAACAGTCAATGTACTCTCAGATAATAATCAGACTTCAATCGCACTACAAACATTCAGCAATTTACCATCTCAGGCAGTTTTGGATTACCAAAATCCCATTCTGATGAATATGAATAATACCGTAGTAGTACAGATTTTAGATTCTAGCGCAAAACCGGTATTTGCCCAAAAAGATATCACTCTAAAACTAATTTCAAGTAACAAAGACGTTTTGACACTTCCAGAAAATATCACAATTGCAAAAGGACAATATTATGTACCATTAGACATAACTCCAAACTCCACTGGAACATCACAAGTATCCATATTTGCGGATGACATGCCACTTGCCACTTACAAGATTACTGCAGACAAGTTTTCTCCCACATTGAACATAATAGCACCTAACTCTGCCTTGCCTGGTGAATCATTAATTGCAAATGTAACTGCACTAGACCACGGTAGTCCATTGAAGAATATGAGGATACATTGGAAAGTAGGAGGAGCTATTATTCAAAATAGTGATTCTGTAACAAACCAAAACGGTACGGCAAATATTGTCTTACTGGTAAATTCCAATAGTAGTACCATAAATCTAAATGCAAACGCAACCGGTTTAGGATACATCCCAGCTCATGCAAGTAAGATGATAAATGTCAATGGCACAGATGAAAGTGTTTCAGATTCCAATTCAACGACTGGAAAACCATCATCACTTGGAAAAATTCAGGCAGATTTGAAAACATTCAAGGTAGGAGGAATTGACACATTACCAATAATGGTACTTGGTACGATTGCAATAAGTGGTGTTTTAATCAAGAGAAAGAGTTTGTTATCATTCAAGAAAACACCATCTCGTATAAACATACAATCAAAATAAGACCAATAAAATACACTAATGTTTAAATTTTGAAAAACAATGTGTTCCCATAATTAAATCAAACACAAGTCTGTTCAATGCGAACATACTAGAAAATATCATTTCAAAGTTTTAATTAAGATTTATGAAGTCAGATATTTGTACAACCAAATACTTTACCACGGGGGCAGCCTAGATGAAGAATAGTCTCCTATCAGACTTGCGAGATATAGTATACGGTAAGATAAAAAGTCACAATAAAAAAGAATCTATACTTTTTTCTCCTTCCACTTTGGGAAAGGATCTCAATCATTGCACCATTGAGGAAATTCTGCCGCACTTGCTTGTATATTCATCAATGGCAACAATTGAAAGCAAGGAAAAAGTCTGGGTTGCAACATCTATGCTAGTACGCTTTCTTGCAACACATACCAACAATTTGGTAGCAATAGATGATGATGTACCAGTCGGAATGGTTGGAGGTAAAGAAGTCTTGCAAGGCATGTATTCAAATCCAACTCATGATTTCTTTTCAGAACAAACAGTGAACAGCATAATGAACAAAGGTTTAGAGATTGTATCAGCAAAAATGCGGGTTTATGATTTGCTAAAAAAAATGAATGATACTAGGAGAGATTTTGCTCTTGTGCAAACAACAGATGGAGAGTTTTCAACAATATCTGCAAGACGATTATTAGAAGTTGGAATATTGTGTGACACAAGAATCAAGATTGCAGACATGCCTTCAAAGAAAGTGATAACATTTCAAAAAGAAGACAACATAGGTTTTCTCATAGGGGAAATGTTGAGAAATAATACCGATGTTGTGATCTTGGAGAAAACACCTTTGTTTGTCACACCGCAAACAATATTTGAAAAAATATCAGAATTGAATTATCTCGATGATGTAGATGATTTTCTTGAATACAAGGCAAGTACATTGAATTTGAAGACTGGTCGCATAATATCTGACAATATCACAGTACCTGAAATGTGTAGATAATGCTAGGAATGAAAAATGCATTTATCATGACACAGAATAACGTGTTGACTCCATGGGACTTGATTGCCACACTAGCATAGGAGATTGAGCAAGCATGACCCAAAGAATGCAAGCAAAGGAAGATTCGATAAAACAACTACGTAGTCACCTGGAACATTTAACAAATGAGCTTAGCAAGACCACTGAGTATATCCAGTTATTAGAGCTACAGGATGGATTAAGAGTAAAAAAGGACGATTTAGGTTTTGAACCAGAACAAGAAATCGGCGAATTACTTCAAAAGCAAAATACAATATCACATGAAATCATTCTAGTTAAAAAAAGAATTCAAAAACTAAGTGCAAAAACCATACTCAAGATAGAATTATTGATATTACCAATTGTAGTTATCTTGTTATTTTTTGTAGCAGCAAATTATGCGATTCCGTCAGCAGGTGTAGATTCAAACATAAAAACTCGATACGTGACAGAAAATCTTCAAGGAAGTACCATGGATGATTCCATGTATTGGGACATTGACAATCAGACACCGTTGACCGTAACTATAGAAAATAATGCAAAAGTAAACGACCAAAAAATTCAATCAATAGAAAATGCCATAACATCAACAGAGACGATTACGGGCGACACATCACAGCTGTACCACTCAAATTCTGGAACTGGCGAATATTTCACAGGATGGCAAGGTGCACTACAGACCACATCTAGTACAAAACATCATATTCCAGATAAATTCAGTATCGCCCAATCTTCCAACGGGGAAGGTCAAATAGTCATAACACTTTCTACAATCAAGGACCGTGACGGATATTATGGAACTACAAGAACAATAGTAAATGGCAATCAAATTCTAAAGGTGTTCATCACAATATATGATGCAAGCAAGATACCTGATACTCAAATAGGATCAATAGTAAGACACGAATTTGGACATGCGTTAGGTTTACCACTTACTAACAATACAGCAGATCTGATGCATGAGTCAATTACTACAGATCAACCATACATATCAGAGTGTGATGTCAATGCACTCCAAAAAGTATACGACGGTGTAAAGCCATCAGACGATTTTTGTAACAATACATAATACTTTTGCGTGTTGCATAGATTCAGTTAATCGAAATAACTAGAATGTTCGTCCTTTTTGTAGCTGACACAGTACATCAAAATATGCTTTAATCTGAGCATGCGATGGATTAAGTTCTTTAATTGCAGAGATATCAACATTTAATTTTTCAAGTTTTTGATAAATCTCCTTGTCTTCCAGTGTATCTATCAAAGCTTGTAGGTGAAATGGTTTTTTCATTATCTCAGTTATTTGTTTGAGACTCTTGATGGATTCAGAAAAAGTCTCTTGAACAAAGCCTGAGGCAAATATTATCCTCTGATGTGAATTCATTTCCAGAATTTCTTTTGCTGTTTCAAGTCCATTTTTTAGCGGCATTTGATAATCCAAGATAACTGCATCAAACGGAGAGTGAAGATCATCTGATTTCTCATTATTTTCAGATTCTATGCGATAAATTTTAACACACTCATCACCATTCTTGGAGATAGTTACCTTGTGACCGTTATCTTCTAACACATCTTTGTATTGATCCAAGAGATCTTTTTCATCTTCGGCGATCAAAATATGCATAGACATAACAAAAACATCTTACATATATCTAATTTACCGTAGCTCGTTTGTTTTAAACAGACATAGACTAATCTAAAACCCGAAGAAAATACATGTAAGACTGAGGGCTGGCCTATCATCCCCACAGAAACGCCAAAGTTCTCAGTTCTTGCTTTTTTCCAGAAAAAGGACCAAATTGGAACCTTTTTTGTAAACAGTATTGCAGCTTGTTATATGAGCAAGAAAAAGAATAAGATAGCAGTATTGGACACGCAAAAATATGCATTAATCATATGTATTATCATAGCAGGTAGTCTCTCAGCTCATCTATCATATGCAATAACTGGCATAGATATTGGCTGGGGAAGTAGAGGAATAGGAGTAAATCCCACTACAAACAAAATATACGTTACAGGCTCTGTTACAGGCGTTCTAGATGCAATTGATGGTTTTACAAACAAGGTTATAGATCACATTTCGCTCAATCAAGGATCAATACTGCCAGACACAGGCGCAGCACGTGTTGATGTAAATCCCACTACAAATACCATATACATAACAGATAGGTTAGGAGGACATGTCGTTGTTATAAACGGAAACACTGACAAGGTAATCGCAACTGTACCAGTAGAAAATAATCCATGGGGAGTTACAGTCAATCCATCAACCAATCAGGTCTATGTTACAAATTTACTTTCAAATTCAGTCTCAGCGATTGATGGTAAGACAAACAGCCTAGTTACAAATATCCACGTACAAAGTGGTCCATGGGGAATAGTTTCAAACCCAACAACCAATCGCATCTATGTAGCAAACAGTCTCTCAAATTCAGTTTCAGTCATTGACGGTTCTAGTAATAGGATAATTGATACAATACATACTGATGGTGGTCCCTGGGGAATTGCAGCCAACCCCGTAACTAATCTAATTTATGTAAGCCACTGGGGAGCAGGAGTAGTTTCAGTGATAAATGGAACAGATGATCACATAATAACAGACATACCAACTAATGCAGGATCATGGGGAATAGTAACAAATCCATTGACAAATAAGATATTTCAGACAAACGAACAGACAGGAGAAATTTTTGAGATAGATGGAAGTACAAATACGGTCATAAATAAATTTAATTCAGGTATTGCAGCTCAATACCTAGCGATAAACCCCATAGCAAACAAACTCTATGTTTCAAGTTTGTTTTCAAATAATCTCGAAGTAATTGACATCCCTACGATAAACACCGATCAAAATTCTCAGTTAAATGATACTAGTCAATTGCCAAATTATGCAAATATGACTAATGCAATAAAGATTACACCAAAACAGCTTGCCAATCTAATTGGAAACAATACTAATCTGAGCATGACTCCAAAACAGTTGTCAGAGATGATGGGCAATAATACTAATCTGAATGTGAGTCCCGAACAGTTGTCAAAGATTCTAGGAAATGACTCTACACTGTCAAAATATCTCAACAGTACAACGCTACAAGACTCTGAAATGAACATGACTTCAGAGCAATTGTCAGAGATGATGAGCAATAATACTAATCTGAATGTGAGTCCTGAACAGTTGGCAAAGATTCTAGGAGACAATGCCACACTTGATCTAGATCCTTCCAAATTACAAGGATTTTTGGATAACAAAACAATGGGGAATTTTAATGCTAGTCTTGCATTTTCTCCGGGGAGATTGGCAAACTTAACCAAATCTTTGAACAGTATTAATGAAAATAACTTTACAAATCTTAACCAGACGGATTTTAACAATACTCTATTACATGTAATATGCATTGTCAAGTCAGGTGAATTGAGTGAGCTTTTCGACAGCATGGCAATACCCCTATCAAGTTGTCAAATCAAAGAATAGATTTTCAGAATCAATAGAATAGAAAGCTCATCGCATCCAAACAATCACGTCTTTTTAAACTACGCTTGCATAGTTTCTGGATGAATGATACATTTTACAATCATTCAGCGCAGATGAGCATATGAGTCAAGATGATGAAAAGACACAGATTCAGTTAAATGTCATGACCAAGATACTTGAAAAAGAATTATTCTCTGCAGAATTACTTACAGACTTTGATTTAATCCAGTCACAAACATTGACTAAGATTGAAAAGTGTTTACCAATAATCACACTCTATGAGCAAATTATAAAAAAATCATTGCTAAAAGAAATAAAAAAACAACAGGGGTTTGATAAAGTACTTTTCGGCCTTGTGAATTTTCATTATAATACAAAAGAATACCCCATAGCGTTAGAACTGATCGATTTTATGTTATTGGCCAGTCCAAGCAATTACAAGATTCAATACAGTAAAGGGAAATTATATGAATTTGTAGAGCAGCCAGAAAAAGCACTAGAATGTTATGAAGTAGTATTGAAGATAAGACCAGATCATGTATCTGCACTATACAACAAGAGTGTGCTGGATGCAAGATATGGAAAACAAAATGAAGCGATAACATCATTAGATAGACTGATTACGTTGGATCCAAAAAATTCTACGGCATACTATGACAAGGCAATCATATTGTTTGAAAAGAATAATTTTGAAGAGGCAATTGCATGTTTTGACAAGGTACTTGGTGCTAATCCTGGACATATTGAGGCATTACACCACAAAGGAATCTCATTTGAGGCGTTATCACAATACCTTGAGGCACTAGAATGTTATGAAGTAGTATTGAAGATAAGACCAGATCATGTATCTGCACTATATAATAAAAAAATACTATGTGATAAGATCTGTTACACAAATTGTTCACCCAAATTATTAGACAAGATAATCGACATAAACCCCAAACATGTTCTTGCTCAATACAACAAGGGAGTATTACATCTCAAGACAGAGCAATGTGAAGAGGCAATTGCATGTTTTGACAAGATACTTG
>DATEZN010000118.1:0-4471 GCA_035255545.1 Nitrosotalea sp.
CCCTGATTCATAATGGTCTAGTGTAGAATTCTTCTGAAATACTCTGTGTATTAGTACGGATGGTTCTACATCTAGGTAAAACACAATGTCTGGTTTTATGGCAAACCCATACAAATTGTGGCACCATGTTCTGTCCAGCCCTCTCACCAAATTTCTTGCTATGAGCGTGTAGATGTATCTGTCAGCAAGTACGATATAGCCTGCCTGTAATGCAGGTATTATCTTGTATTCGAATTGGTCTGCAAAATCTGCAGCATAGTATAATGCTAGAGTCTTTCTCCCTAAATTGTAGTCTCTTTTAGCTTCTAATATTCCCCTGCCTACAAGCTCTGATCTTTTAAGACCTGTATTGAGTACGGCATGACCGTCTGCTTCTAATCTTGTTGTAATCTCTTGGATGTGTGTACTACGCCCTGATGCATCAGGACCTTCTATTACGATGAGTCTACCCTTGATTTCTATTTCCTGTAAATTCTTTATACCATGACCATAGAATTCTACGGTTCTTTTTCCAAGGTCTTTGTATTTTGTTCGTGTCATTTTTTATCGCCTAGTTCTTGTCCTGTTTGTTTGATGTCCTTCTAAAAGAGGCATGATCTTTTTTCTTACAATGTTTTGTTGTTCCTCGATATTTGTTGTTCCATCTATGACTGTAAATCCTTCACGTTCTGCAAGTGAATCATATTGTTCAATTATTCTTCCCTGGAAAATTCTATAACTCTCATACTGATCGTTGCTCAAATTCATGTCCATACCAGCTTCGTAATACTTTAGCTTGGGTCTGCCTATCAGAATTCTGTCAACTGCAATATCTACTGGAACCTTAAAGTAAAATGCAACATCTGGCTTTATTGCAAAATCATAAACCTTTTTGACCCATTCTGGATTGCAACCTCTGACAATGTCTCTTGCAAATGCAGTATACACATATCTGTCTGCTAGTACAAAATGACCAGCTCTGAGCAAAGGTGAGATGTTTCTCTCATATCTATCTGCAAAGTCTGTAGCATGCAACAAGCTAAAAGTAGTTGGAGTGAGTAATCCTTTTTTCTTTCCTTTTGATGTAATCTCTTTTACCATTTCTGAAGAATTCCATTCTGATCTAAACACACTGACACCTTTGTATGCAAGCCATTTTTCTAAAAGATGAATCTGGGTTGATTTTCCAGAGCCATCGATGCCTTCAACTATGATTAGTTTACCTCTTGGCTCTGTCTTCATACTTGAATCATTATGATGTGAGGCAATTTTAGGTTTTACAGAAGTTACCATACTCTTTCACTTGACATTTGTTTTGTAGGATTAGTATGGGGTAATGACTGTGATCTATATAGTAATTGTAACCCTATGAAATATTCTAAATCACGGTCGAGTTTTTGATATGTGACTATTTCAAATTAGTTGATAGAATATCATGTCATGATTTCTCTAACTTATAAATACGTGAAAAATCGATGAGTCGTCAATGGATTTGCTAATACTACGACATGGTGAAGCAGGTAGGCATTCTCTATCTCCAGGGGATTCTAAAAGACAACTTACTTCAGAAGGAAGACAAGAGATTGCAGATTTGTCAAATGGTTTACAATCTTTGAAGATAAAACTGGATTACATCTTTACAAGTCCTCTTTTGCGCGCCAAGCAAACAGCAGAGATTGTGGCAAAATCTCTAAAATACAGTGGTAAAATTGAAGAATTAGATTCCTTAAAGCCAGAAGGCAGCAGACTAGAGTTTTATGATATATTATCAAAATTAAAGCGTGATTCTGTGGTGCTTGTGGTGGGACATGAACCATATCTGAGTGAAATGATTAGTGAGGCAATATCTCAGTCTGGTTGTAGGATACGTCTAAAAAAAGCAGGCTTGGCAAGGATAAAAGTAATCGCAATACTTCCAAAAATCAAAGGTGAACTGAGATGGTTACTTGCTCCAAAACATCTAAACAAAATTTCATAAGATCTTTACGTTTCCTATGTTTTTCATTTAGTAAAAAAATGTAAATCAGAAGTAGATTAATAGTAACATGCTAGTATCAAGGCAGGTAATGTTTAACTGAAAATCTCTGTAATTGATCTTGGTTTCAACTCTGCTAAACTTGTAATCTATAATGTTAAGGACGATGATTCATTTGATGTTTATCAGCAGGAAGGAGTAAAAGTAAGACTGGGTGAAGGACTAGATGAAAAAGACACATTGGGGAAAAAACCCATGTCAAGAGCAATTGATACGCTTAAAGTTTTCAGAGAGATAATCCAGTTGAATCCGATAAAATCTGTTTTGCCTATTGCTACAAGTGCGGTAAGGGAAGCAAGTAACAGAGATGACTTTGTTAGTTCTGTTTCAAAAGAAACTGGATTTAATTTCAAAGTTTTATCTGAACGAGAAGAAGCATTGTATTCCTATGTTGGTGCTATAAAATCACTTCATATTCCTGATACGTTATTTTTTGACATTGGTGGGGGTAGTCTGGAGATTGTTCACGCAGAACGATTCAAGATAAAAAAAGTAATTTCATTGCCTCTAGGATCTCTTAGATTGACACATCAATTTGATGGAAAAAAAGGCAAACTGACTGACAAGAATCTTAAAAGTCTTCAGAGACATGTCTGGGATCTTCTTCCAAACAAAAAAGATCTTGGTCTTGGCAAAGATACTAAGCTTGTGGGAGTCGGTGGTGCACTACGTGCATTGGCAAGATATGAACAAAGACTATCAAGATATCCTCTAGATAAAATTCATAATTATAAAATTAGTCAGAAATCGCTTGATTCTACAGTTGGCAAACTTTCAAAGATGAAATCTGATGACATTTCAAAAATCTCAGTCATAGGTTCAAGCAGAGCAGAAACAATTGTGGCAGGATCTTGTGTGATTAATACGTTGATGGAAAAATATGGTTTTTCAAATCTATATGTGAGCAATCACGGATTACGAGAGGGTGCACTTGCAATATTTTTAGAAGATCCAAAGATGTATCATGATGGAAACATCACTGCAGAACAAATTCGAAAGACAATTGGTTTTGATGAACAACATGGTACTAGTCCAGAAAAACAGAGTCTTCTTAACAATTTGTATTCTATTAAACTAATTTCTAAAAGGGAACGAAAGATACTTGATTATGCTGAAAAAAATATATCTGAAAAATCCTCGTATAGTAATCCTCAAAGTGTATTCTATTCAATTATGGATGAAGATTTACCACTTGATCATAATGACCATTTGGTACTGGGTCTATCTCTTGTTCATGCAAGACACTCAAAGACATCAGATTGGCTATTTTCTAGGTATAAAACAATCCTGTCTGAGCAAGACAAGGTGTCCATGAAAAAAATATCTGTATTGGTAACTCTGCGAAAAATTCTTGAGAGAACAAAATCAAAAGTTGAATTAAAATTACATGGTTCAAGAATAGTAGAATTTGTAATAACTCAATCAAGATCTACTCAGACTTTTCTACTCAAAGATGCCTTGAGAAAATTTGAGACTGTATTTGATGTCAAGGTGATTCTTTCAGTTCGCCAGTATCAGGGAAGCTCACATAATGCAATGCTAGAACTTTAAATCAAAATTACCTGCTTTTGGATATTTTCTAAAAAAAGCAACAAATTCATTGTATTTTTTGGTTCTCTCCAAAACCTCTGCTGATATGATATCTGAATATCTTGAATTTTGTTCAATGTTTTTGAGATGGTCTATTATCATGTCTCTATCATGAATTTCACCAAGCATGTCTTGGATATTTTTTAAATTTTTAAGCGTCTCAAAAATTGTCTTTTTGTCTGATACAAGTTCAAGGGAGTATCGTAATTTTTTAAAGTCTTTTCTAAGCATGTGGAGTTCCTCAATTTTTTTCTCATCACGTAGTGAAATTATTGTATTTTTCTGTATGTCAAGCATTATGCTGTCTAAAACCTTAAGATATTTTTTTTCTAGTTTTGATTCTTCTAAGGACGATTTGAGAATTTTAGGACTGGATAAACGTGATATCTTGATTGCTAGTCTATTGGCATTTTTAATGTGTTCAATCCTTAAATCTCTCAGGGATTTTACTAGATTTTGTGTCTTATCTTGATATCGTGATTCCATGTTTGCACAAATTATATCAAAATCTCTTATCTCTGCATTCATCTTGAAAAGTTTCTTGGCTTGCTTGAGGTAACTTTTCATCTTTTTTTGTTTTCTTATGCTCTTTGGAAGAATTTTGTATGCAGTTTCTAGACGTCTAATTGATACTCTGATGTCATGAATGTTATCATCATTAGAGTCTTCAATGTATTTTTCTAACTTTTGACAAAAGTTGTCTGAAATCTTTTTAAATTTTTTAAGAAATATATTCTTGTTAATCTTTAAGGATTTTTCCATTTTGTTGTATGTGGTACATCGTTTCTTTTAAGTTCTAGTGATTGTCATGATGCAACAATATGTGTTAAAAATTCTGTAGCTTAATGTTGTAATATTACATGAAAT
>DATEZN010000119.1:0-5647 GCA_035255545.1 Nitrosotalea sp.
AGAAATTTCTCTTAATGCTTCACAATAGTTAGTCATATCAGTCATGATTACGAGCACATGCATGTCTCTTTCATAAGCAAGGTATTCTGCAGTAGTCAATGCAAGTCTTGGAGTGAGTAAACGTTCCATTGATGGATCAGATGAAAGGTTCAGAAATAGAGCGGTTCTTCCAAGTGCACCACTCTCTTCGAATTGTTTTACGAAAAAGTTTGCTTCTTCACTTGTAATTCCCATTGCTGCAAATACTACTGAAAAGTTTTCCGAACCACCAAGAACTTTTGCCTGTCTTGCAATCTGTGCTGCAAGTAAATTGTGTGGGAGACCTGCACCTGAAAATATTGGAAGTTTTTGACCTCTGACCAGTGTATTCATTCCATCAATATTGGACATTCCAGTCTGGATGAATTCGGATGGCTCTTCTCTTGAGTATGGATTTATACCAGAACCAACCAAGTCAACTTTTGTTTTAGAAACAATTTTTGGTCCATTGTCTCTTGGATTTCCTAGACCATCAAAGACACGTCCTAGCATTTCATCAGATACTGCAAGCTGAGCAGTCTCGCCTAGGAATTTTACAGATGTATCTCCAATGTTAAGTCCCAGTGTAGCACCAAAGACCTGCACAATTGCAAGACCTTGTCTTGTATCAAGAACTTGGCCTTGTCTTCTCTCGCCATTTTGTAATTTGATTTCTACCATTTCACCATATGCAGCATTTTCTACACCCTCTACGAACATTAGAGGACCTGCAATCTTTGAAAGTGTCTTGAATGCTATTCCGGACATTATCGTGATGCCTCCATTGATAGAGCTGAAAATTCTTGTTGCATTTTGCTCTTTGTATCCTTTACTAGTTGTTCTACTTGATCTTCCTTTGTCCATTTAATTTTTGATATCATCTTTCTTGATTCTAATTGTCCCACCTTTACAGATGTAACTCCCTTTTTGATTGCATCTGCTTCCATTTTGCCAAATTCCAAGATTGTTGATAGCATTAAGAATTGTTTTCGAATTGATGTGTATGTATCCACATCATCGTATGCACTCTGTTGTAGATAGTCTTCTCTTATTGATCTTGCAGTATCTAGTACACCCTTTTCTGGTTCTGGAAGTGCATCATAGCCCACAAGTTGGACAATTTCTTGCAATTCAGATTCTTTTTGAAGAATTTCAAGTGCTTCTTTTCTGTGTGGAATCCATGTTGCTGATACATTATTCTTGTACCAATCGCCCATGCCGTCTGCATATAATGAATAACTAGTAAGCCAGTTAATTGATGGAAAGTGTCTTCTTGATGCCAAGCTTGCGTCAAGTGCCCAAAAGACTCTGGTTACTCTAAGTGTGTTCTGAGATACTGGTTCTGAAAAGTCACCACCTGGTGGTGATACTGCACCGACAAGTGTAAGAGAGCCAACACGCTCTTCAGGTGAAATAACAACCGCCTTTCCACCCCTTTCATAGAATTCTGCCAATCTTCTACCAAGATAAGCTGGATACCCCTCTTCACCAGGCATTTCTTCAAGTCTGCCTGAAATTTCTCTGAGCGCTTCTGCCCATCTTGAAGTACTGTCTGCCATCAATGCGACACCATATCCCATATCACGATAGTATTCGCCCATTGTGATACCGGTATAGATACTTGCTTCACGTGCAGCTACTGGCATGTTAGATGTATTAGCAACAAGAATTGTACGTTCCATCAATGGTCTCTTTGATTTTGGATCTTCGAGTTTTGGGAATGTTGTAAGAACTTCAGTCATTTCGTTTCCTCTTTCTCCACAACCTACATAGACAATCACATTACTGTCTGCCCATTTTGCAAGTTGTTGTTGAGTTACAGTTTTTCCACTTCCAAATGGACCAGGAATTGCAGCTGTGCCACCTTTTGCAACTGGGAAGAATGTGTCAAGTACTCGTTGTCCTGTGAGCAATGGTTCTTCTGGTGCTAGCTTGCGAAGAACTGGCCTTGGAGTTCTTACAGTCCACCAGCTTGACAGACCAATGTCTGTTTTTGTTCCATTTTGGACAGAAGCTACAATATCATTAACAGTGTATTTGCCTTCAGAAATATCAGTCAGTGTACCTTTGACATTATAAGGAATCATTATCTTGTGCATGATAAGTGGAGTTTCCTGAACCTCACCAATTATTTCTCCAGGGGAAACATGATCTCCTTTCTTCTTTATTGGAACAAATTCCCATTTTTTGGTTTGGTCAAGTGCAGGGATGACCTTTCCTCTACTGATAAAGTCGCCACTTTGTTCTCTTAGAACATCTAGTGGTCTTTGAATACCGTCATAGATTGATGTTAGTAAGCCTGGTCCAAGCTGCATTGAAAGAGGTCTCTTTGTATTGATTACTTTTTCTCCTGGACGAAGACCTGTTGTATCTTCATAAACTTGAACTGTTGCCTTGGTTCCTTCAATACGAATTATTTCTCCTACTAGTCCCATATCACCAATACGGACTACGTCAAACATTTGTGCTCCTTCTAGACCACTTGCGATCACTACTGGACCCGAAATTCTTGAAATTATTCCATCAGCCATTTATCATCATCAACTAGAGGGGATACTTATTCCTAACACTCTCTTTGCTAGAACAGATATAGATTCTTCTTGAATGTTACCTTCTAAAGCAGGCATAAATATTACTAGGGGTTCAATTGAGGCCTCGATCTTCTTTTTAAAGATCGCAGGAAGGCTAGATCTTACTGCATCGCTTATAATGATTAGACTATAGTTTCCTGACGAAAATAGATTCTGAATGGTCTTGCTTGCCTCTTCTCCACTTGTAATGAAAGTGTCTTCTATCCCTAGGAGATTATACCCTATGGCAAGCTCGCGCTCGCCTACTACTGCTATGCGCCCAGTGGTATCAGATTTTTGTTGTGACATGTTTATTCTATTAACAATAACGAGTTGATGTAATCTGTAGAGAGGTTATAGCGTTTACCATAAGCGATTCTTTTGATGTTTTCACGTTCATGTTCTGTGTTAATGATAAAGTAGAATATAGTTCCAATTGAGAGTGCAATATTTTTCAATTTTTTGACATATTCGGAATTTATGAATTTATCCAATGCAACTTCAAAGTCAATCAAACTATTTGATTTCTTATATTGAGCCAATGCATTAACTAGCATGAATCTGTTTTCTATTCTACCAACAATCTCTGAAACATCTTTTGCATTATAAACATCTAGTAATTCGTTTTTGGTCATCTTGCCACCTTCGATTAGATGTTTACCTACTATTTCCTTGTCTAGATCAGATTCTTTGGCCTTGAGAAGGCTGAGTACATTTTTCTTATCTATCTCGGCCCTTATGAAATCACGAATCAGACCCTCATCACCCTGGAAAAACTTGAGAGATTCTAGTAAATTACGATAATAGAAAGTTTGTAGTGAAGACATCATCGGGCCAAGATTGCCAGTCTTCTGATATGTTTCAAGGTGCTGCATCAAAACTGTTCCATAGTTGTATTTTACGAGTTGATTCACAACACCATCAACTCCTGTCTGTGATAGAATTATCTTCATTTCATCATGAGAGATGTTTCCAGCAGAGATTCCTGCAGGAACATTTCTACTTGAAACAAGAAATGACTCTGTCTCTGAAATTGGTCTTCCCATGCTCTTTGCAGAAAGAATTAGCTCAATATTGTAGATGTCCCATTTTGAAAGATATGCTCGAATGGCAGACTTGCCATTAAATGGAGTTGCTTCTAGTGCAGTTTTGTTGATGTATACAAGATGTCTGTTGAGTGCAACTTCCAATAGTTCAGATTCTTTGAAAATTGATGCGGCCTTTTCAATTTCTGGTTTGTACCAAGTAGATCCAAGCGTTTTTACCATTTCAACCTCATCTTTTGCCTTCATCAGATTTTGTATTCCTTCTTTTGATAAAAGATTAAGCGATATTGCTTGTAGCCTGCCAAATGATGATGCGTATTGTGATGTTGGCATTACATTTTCTCCGAGAGGAAGCTCTTGACTTGGTCTTCATTGGTTCTAAGTAGTTCTTCAAAGGTAAGGTCCAATTCTCTTGTTCCTTCTTTGTTTTCTGCAATGATTCCCCCAAGGGTCTTGATTGACTTGCTTGTGGCTACTCCAAGTTCCTTGAGAATTGATTTGTCTTCTTCTCGGCAATGAACTATAATATTTTGACCAAGTTTCTTTTTTGAATTACTTACCATAGTTTCAAGGGATTTCTTGTACTGTGGACTATTTGTGTAATTTTCTATCTCCTTTTGAATTACGGTAAAAGCAGATTGCATGTTAGCATTAATGGCATCAAACATAATCTTCTTTGCCTGAAGTTTTGAAGCTTCTATTATTCTCGCCTGTTCTCTTTCTGATTTGACTTTAGCTTCAGTTGAAAAACGTTCTTGAATTTCCTTTAAGGTATGATTCATCTCGGTTTGGAGTCTAGACTTGTTTTCTTGAAGATCTTTTTCAAGATCATCAATCTCTTTTCGTTTTCTAGTCTCTATCTCTTGAATGAACGTTTCAATGCTCATTACTGAAAACCACTATAGTATGCCCAGTAGCAATATGATTCCCAATACGAATCCGATGATCCATAAAGTTTCTGGAATCACAAAGAAGAATAGTACTTGACCAAACTTCTCTGGCTTTTCGGCAATAATACCCATACCGGCAGCACCAATACCTTGTTGTGCATTACCAGTACCAATAAGACCACCTGCAATTGCAATTGCTGCTGCAATTGCCAAGAGTGGTTTGGTTAATCCGCTACTAGTAGTAGAACTGTCGGCAGCAAATGCTGGAGTTGTTGACACAAACGTTGATAGTGCAATTGTCAATCCCGCAGCTATAATTAAAAGCGATAATTTTGAACGCTTGTTCAGCACCATCACCGAAGACTCATTTGAGGAGGTTATATTAACTTAATTTTTACAAATGTATTTTCAAATTTTTTAGAATTGACTAACATGCGATCATCGCACATTATTTTGTTACATTTAGGATCTCAGTTTTGGTTTAGCTCAACTGGAAGATCCAATTTATTGCCCCATTCACCCCACGAGCCAAGATAGACCTTGACATTTTTGAAGCCAAGCATTTTTAGTGCAAGAAAAGAGTTTGCTGCACGATACCCTCCCTGACAGTATACTACAATTTCATCATCCCTTGAAAAATCATACATCTGGGCAAGATCTTCAAGAGATTTCATTGTACCATCTTCATTGACATTTAGTATCCAGTCTATGTTAATTGCAGTTGGAATGTGTCCCCTTCTTGCTGCACGTATTGTATTTCCATTGTACTCATCTTTGCTTCGTGCATCAAGAAGTTTTGTTTTGCCAATCTTTTTGTTGATGTATTCATAATCTGCAATTATTTCCTTGTTTATTTTACCTGAAAAATTTTCAGGTTTGGATCCATTTGTAGTGGTTTCAGTAACAAGATTCAAACTCTTCCATTTTTTGAATCCGCCATCTAACATGAATGTGTTCTTATGTGAAAAATACATCAATAGCCATACACCCCTAGCTGCACTCATTCCGGATATATCATCATAAAAAACAACTGTCTTGTCTTTTGTAATACCCAAAAAAGACAAAAGATTTTCCATTTGTTTTTCAAATGCCTTTATTCCATCTTTTGAGGTATCAGACCAAT
>DATEZN010000120.1:0-12552 GCA_035255545.1 Nitrosotalea sp.
AAAAGAGTGTCAGACTATATAGAATCTCACCCAGGATGTCATCTTAGACAAATAAAAAATGAGTTAAAAATTGCCATGGGAACTGTACAATACCACCTCAACAATCTTGAGAGATCAGGAAAAATAATTTCAGAAAGACAGAATTGGTTCAAATGTTACTTTATGTCAGGTCTTTTTAAAGAAAACGAAAGAAATATCCTGAAGGTTTTAAACCAAGAAACATCAAGACGAATATTATTGTTCATTTTAGAAAGAAAAAAACCTACACAGAGTGAAATCGTAGGAGAACTACACATGGCAGCGCCTTCAATTCATTGGCATGTAAAAAGACTAGTAGAGTCTCAAGTAATATTAGAGTCTAAAGAAGGCAAATATACCAGATATCAGATTGCAGGAAATTCCAGTCAGATTATAAAAATATTAAAACAATATCATCCATCACTATGGAACAAGTGGAGCGACAACATAGCAGAAATGTTCCTATCTTTTGGGACCAAAGAGGATAAAGATCTTGGTTAATCCCCCTTTCATGTTCGGACCAGGAATCTCTGAAATATTCACAATTACACAGCTGGCAATCATAGCTTTTGCAATATTACTTGCTGCAATCACAATAAATGCACACAAAACAACAGGTCTGAAGAGATTAAAATACATCATTGTGGCATTTGGCCTATTTGCTTTTAATCACATAATCAATCTCATTGACGCCAAATTTGCAGACATTATACCTGACGATGTAAGATTTGCTATAGTTTCATGCGGAACCTTGGGCATCCTTATTTTGATCTTTTTAGGAATCATAAGAAAATAGGAAGAGTTTGCAACTATGTACAACGATAATGCACACTCTTCCTATTGATTAGTTATCACAGTATTTTACATATTAAATTTGAGATACAGTAAACTAAAGATTGAAAATAATTCACCCACAAACAAGGAACATATGATTAGACAAATGTACGTTAGATCAAAAATTGAAAACGTGTGTTTACCACATAGACAACATCATAAAATAAATTATTTTAGATAAGCATGAATTATTCTCAGGTTATCAATACATCCATCAACATTGAGATATGTTATAGCAAGTCTTGACTGGATCTTGAGTAATGACATATTTGATTCACCTATTTGTTCAAGATAAATCAGATGAATTTTTAACGTGGGTAAGTAGGTGATTTTGAATATACTTTCAATAGTGGACAAACCTTGAATCTTACCAAGATTTTCTTTTTGGAGCCTAGTCATCAATAAGGTAAGTTCTTCCGTAGAATTCTCCATAGAGTGTAATTCTTTTTTAATTTGTTCACTGGTACAACCATGTTTTTCAAAATTATGTAATTTTTCATACGATTCAACCATTTTGTTTATGCCCGAGAGTATCTGTTCAATTAGATGTCTAGTCAAGATTCAAACTGTTAAAGCGAGTTTCAGCATTTACATGTTTTCTTACAAACATAGGAAAACCTGTAAAGACTTGTAAAACTAATGTATAGCACATCAAAGTATTTTTCAGATCAATAATGATCTATCACATAGTCCCGAGTTTTTAGGCAACCCGTAAGAAATATTATCTCAAATTGTATGACTAAAGCATGGGACTTTTCAAGAAAAAGGAAGGACCTGCTGAAACAAAATGCAAGGAATGCGGTCTTGAGCTCCACGATCCAGTAAGATT
Organism: Nitrosotalea sp.; assembly: GCA_035255545.1. GTDB lineage: Archaea > Thermoproteota > Nitrososphaeria > Nitrososphaerales > Nitrosopumilaceae > Nitrosotalea. Next base: position 1,682 of record DATEZN010000120.1, read on the forward strand.
AGATAGACATATGAAAAAGGCACACAAACACGCACCACAGAGAAACTTTGATGAACCTGGAACCAGCACTGGCGGAATGTGGTAAAGGTACAAGAATTGCAGCAAAAAATGAGGTGGATTGACAAAACATGGTTGCATTAGACATTATCAATAATTTAGCAAATTTTGTAATCCAGACAATATCAAATACAGGTTATCTCGGAATTTTCTTTTTAATGGCGGCAGAGAGTTCACTCATACCAATCCCAAGCGAGATAATAATGCCATTTTCAGGATACCTAGCATCTACTGGAAAACTCAATCCGGTTTTAATAATACTCGCAGGCTCGATTGGAAATCTAGTTGGCTCGCTTGTAGCATATTTCATTGGCGTAAAGCTTGGCAGAGAGTTTATTGTCAAATATGGAAAATATGTCCTCTTGAAAAAATCTCACCTAGAATGGACAGAATCATACTTTAAAAAATACGGCGATAGATCTACATTTGTAAGTAGATTGTTACCGGCCATTAGAACATACATTTCATTGCCAGCAGGTGTCGCAAAGATGAATTTAAAAAAATTTTCAATCTACACTTTTGTAGGTTCTATCATATGGAGTACCATGTTAACATATGTCGGCAGTACATTAGGAGATCAATGGACTAAGATAAGACACTATTCAGATTACATTGATGGTGCAGTCATAATTGGACTGGTCATAATCATAATAATCATAGCCAAAAAAAGAATTGCCAAACCAAATAACAGTTAACGATCTTTATACTTGCTCAACTCTTCCAGAATTATCTGAAGTATTGTTTCACTGTCAAGCAATACACATCGGATATCATTTTCCTTACATGCATTTCCAATTTCTACATCTTCTGTTACAACAATCATTCCATTTTCATGGGCATATTTTATAACAGAATAGTCACTTGATAGTTTTTTTCCTTCGGCTATTAGTTTTTTTACGCTAAATGCGTCATAACCAAATTCTTTGAGTTTTGTATCAAATCCATCATACATCTCATCAACTAAAACTTTCATTGTCAATACCCGATTGAAACTCATATTATTATGTTGGCATATCACATAATAAGATCGTTCAAGATCTGATCTGTAGAAAGAAAACATTTCACCATACATCTCAGTAAACTTTTTTGTGATCACCCATAGATTATGAAAAATATGAGGTAAGTTTTTGTTCACGAATAAGTGTATATAAGTCCAAATTTCCCTCTAAGATATGATCAAGACAATTAGCGTTGCAGGATTGGAGGAAGGTACACCGTTTAAGAAACCAACAGTAACTCTAGAAGAACTAACAGACATAGCATCCCCAGTACACCTTACTTGGATTGAATGTGTAGTAGACAACATCATAGGAGAAACTCCAAAAATTTTAGAAAAATTAAACATTACAATGGACCCTTCCGTACTATTATCAGGATATGTATCAAGCTATGAAGATAGAGGTGACACATTAGGACTCATGATACCTTTTGTTGTACCTGGAAACAACAAAACTTTGACTGCACCCATTTTGATTTTTATGAAAAAAGATTTGATTGTAACCATTCATGACGATTATGGTGGCAAGATTACACGTTTGTACAATTACGCCCCGACACTTTTACGAAAACTTCCAAAAGAAGCAGATAGTTGGGCAGACAGACAGACAATACTTTTGGCAAGAATCATAGATGAGATTAGTGAATCCAACTTTTCCATATTACGACTCATAGTAGAAAGAGCAGAGCAATTTGAGATAGACATTGCAGGTTCAAGACAAGTTACAAGAGACATATCTTTGGAGTTATCAAACGTACGAACATCATTATTGACTTTTTTGAATGCCACATGGGCAAGTTATGACACAGTACACAATCTAAAGTACGGTGATGCTGAGATGGTCTCAGATAACGAAGTAATTCTTGCAAAATTTGAGGTAATTCTTGGAAGACTTGACAGACAAATACAAATGTCAGAAAACATCATGCAAATGGTTGCTACAGGAGTCAATGTAGTCCAGACAGAAGTTACAAACAAGGTTACCATCCTCATCATCTGGTGGACAGTAGCTGGAACAGCTGAACTTGTACCAAACACAATTGCCACAGTCTTTGGATTATATCCAAACCATGAGACCGTATTTTGGCCAATTGTTACTACCGTTGTTACATCTGCAGCATTGGCAACCGCGGTTGCTTACTTTTATGTAAAAAAATTCTTTGGTCAGAGTTTAGGATTCAATAAACTGAAAAAATTTCGAAAGCAATCCACCCAATAGATTTTTTGTCAAACAATCTTTTCAGACATTTATCAGTTTTAATCATTAATTTTTTGTAAAAGCTACATAATTTCTTTTAAAAATTATTCAAAAATACCACAAATCAATAAAACTGCGATCAAACATCCAAAGTAAAAGATTCATAAATCGAGTTTACCAATGTCGAAGAATTATAGCTTATGAAAGAATTCGGTACCCTGGAATACGTTCTGGACACATATTCAAAAAATTGGACTTGGAAACTAACGGGCCCTAGAGCAGTAAGCATGGTTGCTCGTGTCATACCTCATGCATGGTATGGCAATGGTCCAGAAGAAGCCATAGTACCAGACACAATCCAAAACGTAGAGAAGATAAAATGGATAATGGATAGGTACCCACTTGAGATAAGATCAAAGTCAATATGGCATAGAAAAGTCCGCAAAGTCATCGTTCCACAGAAAAAATGGACAAGAATTGAGAAGCTTCGTAAAGTAAGCCCAGGACATCAATTTCGTGGAAACTTGCTTGATTTTCAGAGAGAAGGTCTGGATTTTCTTCTAAAATCATATGGCAATGCATTATTGGCAGATGAAATGGGCCTTGGAAAAACAGTTCAAACCTTGGCATATCTTGCAACAGAAAAAAAGACATTTCCAGTACTGATTGTTGCACCACTTGTTACACTAAACAACTGGCAGAGAGAAACTCAAAAATTCCTCAAAAAACGTAGTCGTAATGGAAAAATTTCTGAAGATGAATACCCGTCATCAGTCTTGATAAGAACTGGTAAGGCACAAGAACTTGGAAAGTATGATGTCTACATCATAAATTATGATTTGCTTCACAAGAGAATAGACGATCTTGCCAAACTAAACATCAAGACAATCGTCTGTGACGAAGTACAACATCTACGATCAAAAACAACTAAAAAATATACAGCTGTGAAAAAACTTGCCGCACTTGATTCGGTGAAATACAGAATCGGCCTATCAGGAACACCAATTTACAACAGAGGTTCTGAGATATGGCCTATTGTAGACATACTAAGACCGGGCCTTCTTGGAACATTTGATGAATTTTGTGAATATTTTTGTTATGTAAATGAAAAAGGAAAAGCAATCGTTCTTGAAAATAAACGTGCAAGTCTTGGAGAAGAATTGCGCAAACATGTTATGCTAAGACGAAAAAAATCCGACGTTCTAAAAGAACTAAAAGACAAAGTTAGATACAAGGAACTCATTGATTCAGATATCAACTATTACCAAGCAGAGCTTGGCAAAATTTGGGAGAGGCTTGAGGCAGAGCAAAAAAGTGCAACAAGTGCTTTTGACAAATTTTCATCATACAAGAGAGCAATACAGAGTGAAAGACAAGCTGCAGGTGTTGCAAAAGTTCCCCATGTGATAGAATTTGTAAAGAACATAATGGAGATAGAAGAAAGTGTCGTGGTATTTTGTCATCACAAAGCAATCCACGAATTACTTCATCGAAGTCTCTCAGAATATTCACCCGCATCAATCATCGGAGGCCAAAGTGACAAGGAAAGACAAGAGGGAATAGATAGATTTCAAAATGGTGAGACCAAGTTAATAATTGCCGGCCTCAGAGCTGGAAATGTAGGCATAAACTTGAGCAGAGCAAGATACGTAATATTTGCAGAACTTGATTGGAGTCCTGCAATACATAGACAAGCAGAAGATAGATTACATAGAATTGGACAAAAAAACACAGTTTTTGCATATTATCTCATGGGCAATGGCACACTAGATGATCACGTGGCAAATGTTTTGGTAGACAAGAGTTATGAGATCGATGCCATCATGGACGAAAAGGTAGAGACGTTTGAGAACAAAGAGAAAGCAGAACTTATTCTAGCACAGATTCATGACAAGCTAACCCATAGCATGATAAAATAATTTATTCTTCTTGCACCCGATATTGATCAAAAAAGTCTTGACCTTCCCCTAGTTTTTGGATCAGAAATGATTCTAATTTTTTTATAACCTGTGCTCTCTCCATTCTTCCCTCTATGGTATCATAGTAAGCAGCTTTTGATTCTCGGAATTTTTTATAGCTCATTGCCTTCATGAAATAAAATACCAGGCACTCACACAAGTAGTTTTTGGTTATTATACCACTAGAGAATTCGATCTTAGAATCTGGTTGCTATTATAAGGGTGGTAGTAGCAATAACATTTGGAATCTTACGGATCTTATTTTCAATGATTTCTTTGAGCAATTCCACAGTATTTGATTCCACAATGACCAAAATGTCATGAGGACCAGTTGTTCTAACACACTCTTTTACACTAGGAATTTCGCGTATTTCGTCAATGATCCTTGCCTCAGAACCCGATTCACAGTTTATCATAACGCATGTTGTTTCAATATTTCTATCTAGTTGTGATGTTTGAAGCATAAATAGTAGTGTAGTAGTTTTTGCATATTATACATACTCAACAAAGTAGCTGATTTCTCATAAAAATAGCTTAATCGATCAGATTACAACAAATAGTGTCTAAGAAAAAATTACAGCGTGGAATATTTTGAACTACATGTGTACAAAATTTCGTCCCAAGAATCAAATTGAAAAATAATATCAAGTAAAAAAATGTCAAATCAAACATTAAGTGAACTTGTAAAGACAGCTGACAAGATAACAATAGACGAGATCAAGGGTAAGAAAGTCACCCTAAAGATAAGCTGGTTCGATCTAAAGGGAGTAAGAAAATCAAAAAAATTTCTTCTCAATGAAAAAGATAAGATAGAATTTTAAAAAGTTTCCATATCTTGCTTTTATTGTAAATTCCCCCAACTCTTCTTTCTATTTTAAAAAAATCATATTCTTTGTATGTTCCATTACAAGATGCCGGTTACTTGTTTTATGATGGAGTCATTTGTTCTATTATAACATGATAGTAGAAATTGTTGAGTTTGAATTCCATGGAAGATGTATCTGTCGTAAAATTTACTCCAAAGTTAGTGTCATTTGTTTGTGTTTCAGGTAGCTGCTCTATCTTTCCATTCGCCAATTTCAGTATAGAATCAGCATCGTTTTGACTAATGTCGGTTGTAAATGTATGTGCACTAGGTAACGGAGGAGGTGTGAATCTACTAAAGGCTTGGTCAATGGCATTTTTTAACACAGGAATCCCATCCAGCGTGGAATTGTCAAGAATGATAATACCACTATCAATATTTGAGAGATCTTGTTGTGTGTGAATCTTGACATTACCAGGAGTTATCTCAGTAGTTGCACTTAATCGAAGTACAACATTTGTAGTTTTTGGAATATCCAAATAAAGTATAATTCCAGATACTATGACACAAACAAAAATTAGTCCAATTATCAAAGTCTTCATGTACTATACAATTACAGGATATGCTTGTCATAATTTTAGTTTTTATATCTAAGAAAATCAGGAAACAGTCATTGTTTTTTTATTTTTGGTAGAAATAAAAGTGCAGTCCCTAATACAATAAGAATTCCAACCAATACGGTATACATCAATGCCAATGGTAATGATTTGATATAATCAGTTGAGATATTTGGAATTAAAAAATTAAAGCCAGTAGATAAAATCCATATTAAAAAGAAACATCCAATCAATACAATAACATCAATGATTAGGATCTTTTGAAAAGGATTCATAAAATCATCAGGTTACCACTATTGTTAAACAGTTACGATCACACCTCATTGCATAATGAATGACTTTTTGTAGCAAAATGCTGGTTTCGATATTTAATGAAAATGCTATTTAGAAATTTTTTCTGACAATGGTACTCTCCTACTCAATAAAATAGAAAGCATTAATGCCACGACAGAAAGTATTGCGGCGGTAAGAAACAGCATATCATAAGATAACGCAGAGGGAAATGAACCGGATACACCCTTAATTGTAGTTTGATACATTCCCATGTACATTCCAGCCATAGCAGGCCCTATTGAGGATCCTACTATTCGTATTAGAGATGTCGTTCCAAGTGATGATCCCATAAATTGTTTGGGAGTAGATAACATCACTATGTTTGTTATGCCAACTGCGCTCAACGACAAACCTACTGACAATATGGCCAAGTCTATAGAAATTAAAAATTCAGTAGAGTGAAAAAAATAAAGACTGAAAAATGCAACAAGACTTGCTACACTTCCCATAACAACAGGTTTGGATGAACCTATTTTTGAAATTATAAAACCAGACAAGGGTCCAAAAATCATCAGTACAAGTGAAAATGGAAGTTGGACGTATGTAGTTGTAATAGGATCTCCTCCAAATCCCAAAGGTATTGGACTTCTTATCAATACAGGAATTGTCTGAAAGACCATGAACATTGAAAGCCCAACTATGACCATCATGATATTTGCTGGCAGAATAGTCTTGTGCAATAATATTTTAAAATCAATCAAGGGAGATGTCGCTCTTTTTTCTATCATTGTAAAAATAGTAATTGAGACAATTCCAATTATCAATGGTTCTAGGATCTGCAAATAGTTAGAGGTGGTATTTTCCATCATGGTAAGAGCAATCAAAAACGATGTAATTGCAATTGCAAGTGTAATTGCTCCCTTGATATCAATTCCCATCTTTTTGTTTGTTTTATTTTTTCCATCTTCCGGTGATGATTGTAATTTATCCAATTTAATGAATTTTGCAACCACAAATAAAAGTACAATCACAATAGGTATTATGGAAAAAAATGTTGCTTGCCATCCATAATTTTCTATAATACGCCCACCAACGAGCAATCCAATGACAGAACCGGCTCCAAACATGGATGTTATTATTCCCTGTCCAATCGCCATCTTGGTGGGTGGAAATTGTTCACGAATTATTCCAAACGCAATTGGAAACATGGACATTCCCATACCCTGCATTGCCCTAACTACAATCATGAGAGGAAAATTGGTTGCAAACCCGCCCAATGTTACCCCTGTTGCATAAATTGCCAAAATTATCAACAAGATCTTTTTTCTACCATACACGTCAGAGAGTTTACCACTGATAGGTGTCATCACGGCTCCAGAAATCAAGAATGTTGTTAATATCCACGATGAAGAACCATATGATATAGAAAAATCTTTAATTAAATCCGGGAGTGCTGGAACCAACATTGTTTCTGCATACATTGCCATAGTAGCAATTAAGCTCAGTATCACCAGTGTCTTCCAAGCTGATGGTGGGATTTTAGCAGAAACACCATCATCTAATTTTAACGGTGTCATAAAATTATCAGATCCAACCCTAGAGATTTGAAGACGTAAACAGAATATTGTAGTCCATTGTAATTCATTCTTTTGCAAGCCTCTCTACTTGTTGAGTTGCTTTCTTTATTACAGAAAGAAGTTTGGATCTTTTCTTTTCGTAATCTTTTGCATATATAGAAAAAACCGCGTTCTTGAATTTGGCCATTACATATTTGTCAGACACCATCAGGTTATTGTTTTGTTTCATCGTTGCCTGAAACTTGTAAATTTCTTTCATTTCATCCCTGGTGCTTATTGGTTCAAAATTCTTAATCATGAGATTCATGGTATGTTCGTGCATCCTTGTCAAATTATTGAGAAATTTTCTGCCTTCCTTTGTAATAGAATAGACCTTTCTTCTTTTTTCTTCCATGCAGGATACAAACCCGCGTGTTTCCAAGTCTCGTAAAAGAGGATAGATGTAACCAGGGGATGGTTTGTTACCACTCATGTTAATCTTTTTTATGAGATCATAACCAGACTGTTCTTGAGTATTTAGCTCCTTTAGCACCATCATTTTGATCATTGCTATTGCCATATATCGCTAATCGATATATCTGTAACAGATATATCTATAAATGCTTTACTCATTTAAAAGAGTTAACAGGTTCAGCACAGTAATGAAAAAAACAGGGGGATAAATAAAACGCATTGGATGAACCAGTAGTTAATAAATCAAAAAAATTGATGCGTTGATTTTAGTTCGACTCCTTCACAGTAATTGAAATTTTCAAAAAATGTTTTGTTCTCATCAAGGTATTGAGCCTACACATTTCATTAGAACAGTATTTCACATTTACTCTATTTTTTCAGAGTCAACATAAAAATGAAAAAGGAATGATAAGGCATTATGCCTAGATCTTATCTTCGTCTTACTGCAGTCCAGATTCCAATACCGGTCACAATTGAAAATATTACAATTCCAGCAACCCATGCAGCTACTTCATCACTGGATGGTCCAGGCGATGTGCTGACTGTAGTTGGTGTTGTAGTTTCAGTTTGTGTTGTTGCAGCTGGTGTTATAGTAGCATTTGCTACTGATGTTGCGGACACTGTCATGTTTGACGTTGTAGTTGTAGTGTTTGCAACAGGTGTTGTAGTTACAGCCGGTGCTGTAGTTGTTGTAGTGTTGGTAGCTGGTGCCGTTGTCATATTGGATATTGGAGCAGCCATTGTCATGTTTGACATTGTAGTACTTGGTGTGGTACTAGTGGCTCCTACAATTACTTGACCTGTCATCCATGGATGAACAGAACAAAAGTAATCGAATGTGCCTGCATTTGCAAAAGTAAATTGGTATGTACCACCTGGTTTGATCAAATTACCGCTATCAAACACAGATCCGGTTGTTTCATCGGACGGTTTACCGCTTGTCACATAGTGACTTACGGTATCAGTATTTTTCCAAGTTACTGTTGTTCCAGGTGCAACAGTCAAAGGATTTGGAGAAAAGCAATTGTTTGCAGTTACACAGTCCGCTGATGCGGAAGCGCCTGCACCCTTTACCATATCAATTTCATTTGCTGTCTGTCCAAATGCTGGTGCTACACCTAAGATAGCAACTAGTGCCAAAAGACCAAATAGTGCGCCAAATGGTTTTGACATTTTCATCGATTTCTCCGCTTTAAATCTATTAATAAATTATATCCATCATTTCGTGTGATTGAATTCATTTTCAGGATATCAGTAGATATAATTTTTCAATTTGAGAATTTTTATCCATATTATGTGCTGTATCAACAGGATTTAGAAAATTGATGTCTTTTTGCCATAGCATAAATCAGTAACAAACAATACAAACTAGAATAAGTTTAATGCACTAGAAAAACTTCACAAGATATTGAATGTTAGATTTGAATTTATCAACAAGTATCATATTTTAATAATATCAATATTGATAATTTCTGTTTTTACACATCTTTGGAATGTAGCTGGCTTTCCAGATATTTTCTTTGACGAAGGAGTTTACATGCGTAGAGCAATGCATGTGTTAAATGGTCTTGGCCTTCAAGAAGGATCATTTTACGATCACCCATTATTTGGTCAAACATTTCTTGCAGGAATATTTGGTGTCATAGGATATCCGAATTCCCTACACTCATCAGGCGATGTCAAATCTATTGCAACCCTATACGCAGTACCAAGAATTATCATGGGATTACTTGCGGTTGCAGATACATTTCTCATATACAAAATAGCAGGTAAACGTTATGGACAAAAAGTAGCATTAATTTCTGCGGTGTTGTTTGCAGTGATGCCCATATCATGGATCTTTAGAAGGATATTACTTGATTCAATCTTACTACCTTTTCTTTTGCTGTCAATATGGGCGGCACTTCACTCTAAAGATTCCAAACATAGTACATTGTTAGTTTTGTTATCTGGCACATGTTTAGGGCTTGCAATATTTACAAAGATTCCTGTTTTTACTGTAATTCCATTAGTTGGCGGTATTGTTTTTTTCAACAACACTAAGCGCTTTAGATTACTTGCATTGTGGATCATACCAGTAATTTTGATTCCCCTCATGTGGCCAGTCCAGAGCATAGAAGCAGGCCAGTTTAACTATTGGGTACATGACGTGTTTTATTTCCAGACACATCGAAGTGGAGGCGCTGATCTGCACTCAATCACACAATCATTTGCAGATATGGACCCCGCATTATTTTGGCTTGCAGCAGCAGGCATTGGCTTTGCAGCAATCAAGAAAGATTATCTTATACTAGGATGGTTTGCCCCGTTCGTAGTTTTTCTGTATTTTATTGGTTACAACCAGTACTTTTACTGGATTCCCGTCATACCTGTAATGTGTATTGCGGCAGGAGTATTGATTGTAAAATCATTCGAAAATATACCTAGAGTGAAAATTTCTAAAGACGGTATGATCATTTTTGTCTTGGGAGTTTGTGTGTTTGGAATGATAGGCCTAATACAGATTATCACTACAGATATGACAAGTGCAGAATATTCTGCAACATCTTTTGTTGTAAACCAGCCAATTGGTAATGATACCACCATTCTTGCAGGTCCAACATACACATGGATATTCAGCAATGTGTTTCACAAAAATAATGTCCCGTTAGACTATTCTCAGATACTTGCAGAACCTATCAACACAACTAAAGTTGTACTTGTGGCCGATCCCCATTACATATCAGACTTTAACAGGGGAAGACAAATTTCTGACATGTACAACGCTACGCAACTTGTTACTACATTTAATGATGATATTTCAAGATATTTTACTGACCATTATCCATATCAGAGTCTTCGTTCCACCACAGAGGGCCTGCACATAGAGATACGAGAGAAAAATTAATTTTTTAATATTTGAAAATTAAGATGTTATATCAAACTAGATTTGACTC
>DATEZN010000121.1:0-2478 GCA_035255545.1 Nitrosotalea sp.
ATTGTTCTAGTCTCTGTATTTGCTCCGCAAACTGCAGCTGTTAATCAAACATTTCGTGTCTTTATTCAAGTAACAAGTGATGGCTTGTTGGTTGCTGGAAATCCATCTGTTGTACTTAGCTCATCACATGTCCACATGCCAGATGGTAGTGTCGTTATTCTTTCTGATGCTCTAAAAACTCTTCACCAGGGACTCTTTTATGTGGACTTTACACCAACACAAGAAGGTACATACATTTTTCATATAACAGCAACCAGTAAGGGTACTACTGCTAATGGATCTGTTGCTACTCTAGTTCTTAAACAAGACATAGAAGGAATATCTAACCAGATATTGAAACTCAACTCTGGTTTAGATACTACATCGCAAGAACTTGACAGATTAAAGTTAGAAATTCAAGGATTTGCAAGTGCACTAAATGGCAGTCAACAGTCTATCGCTAAAGCGAATGAAAATCTAAACAAAAGTGTAACATCAATGTCTGATTCAGTTACAAACATTGATCAGGCATCTACGCAACTAAACTCATTATTTCTTCCTGTCGTAGCTTTGATAGCAATAATTATCGCACTACAAATAACAATTCTTGCTAGGCGACGATAGTTTCTATGGTAAAGAAAAAAAATACTGTATCAACAATAGGATTTTTTTTAATCTTCATTTTGTTGTTTTCACTTTTTCCAAAAACAGCAATGGGATCATATGATGTCGATCTTCCAAAAAATAACGTGAACATACAGACAGATCAAGTGTCTGATCTCATAAATTTTCAACCATCTTCATCTCAAGATGTCATTAAAAGATACATTGTATTTGGTTCTGGTTCCGTATCTGATATAATATCACGGGCTAGTAATGTTGTATATGGAATGGATTCAAATCATGGTTCTCTTGCCTTGGGTTTTTTCAATCAAGATCAAGTCACAAATTTACAATTAAATGGATATAGTGTGATTGAGGACTTGCCATTAGAGTTTGATTCAGTAAATCCTGATCAACCAGTATCTGGAGTACCAACAATTGATGATGTCCTTGGTTCTAACAAAGTTATGCACAAGTATGGATATACAGGAAATGGTATCAAGATAGGAATAGTGGATACGGGAACTGACTTTACAAATCCTGATGTACAAGATTCTGTAGCTCGTGATAAAAATAATGTTCCAGTGATGATTGATGCTGATGGCCAAGGTTTAGTGTTAACCAATACCACATTTGTTGCAAATATCAACAGTAAGGAAGTGATACAAAATTACACAAATGTCATACCAAAAAATGTTACATCTTCTGTCTATGTAACCTCAAAAGGAGTATTTCTTGATCTACACAAAAAGGGCAAGGGAACATATGTTCAAGTTTACAATTCATTATATCCAAAAGGTGGCAATCCTGTTGTAAATGGAACTCTAGCAAATGACTATAAAATAGGAAAAGACTCCAAACATTTCATCCTCTCCAAAAGTGGTATGTATCACTTTGGCATGATCTATGAAAGCGTCTCTCAAGGTCAGTATTACAGATTACAGATAGTTCCAGTTCTTGTAGTTGATCCAAACATTTCAGGTTTGTATGATACAATAATTGCAGACATGTCAGATTCTTGGAAAGATTATAAGAAATTTGATAATTCTACCATATCAAAATATGATTTTGATTTTACTGATGGGTTGACAATTACACTTGGAGACGGTAACGAAAATCTTGTCTATGATTCAAATCATGATGGACATGCAGACTATGGAGCAGGAACTGTTGGCGCACGTGTCCTAGATGTATACGGTGTAATTGCAAAACCATCTCTAATTGATCCAAAATTAGGTGCAATCAATGGTACACTTCTTCCTCCTCTTGATCCTCATGGAAATTTCTTTGGAATAATGTATGATTCTGAAGGTCATGGAACAGGAACTGCTGGCTCGATAACATCTGCTGGAAAACAAAGTTATAGTATTTATGGAAACTCTACAAAATATCACATAAGGGGTATTGCACCTGGTGCAAAAATAGTTCCTATCAAGGCACTCTGGTTGGGTGATGCAATTTATGGATGGCTCTGGGCTGCCGGATTTGATCAAGAGAAAAACCAATGGAAATACAGCGGAAATACTAGAGTTGACATTATATCAAACAGTTGGGGAATCTCGACTTTTCCTGCTCTGCAATCAGTTCCCGGACTAGATATACAATCACTTTTGCTTAGTGCACTGTGTGTTCCTCATTCTCTTGATGTAAATTATCCTGGTGTTCTGGTAGTTAGCAGTTCAGGAAATGCAGGACCTGGTTATGGAACGATAGGAACTCCTGATGCTGCACCGTTTGGAATTACAGTTGGCGCAGTAACTGATAATGTCTTTGTAGGTTATGGTCCATTCAAGAATCAGCCACGTTTTGGTAACAGTACATCTCATTATGGCGAAGTATCTGGATTTTCTAGCAAGGGTCCATCCTTGATTGGAGATCCTAAACCTGATCTTATGG
>DATEZN010000122.1:0-5097 GCA_035255545.1 Nitrosotalea sp.
CAAATCTGGGATGCAATAAGATCCGGTGCAGTTCTAGAAAATGTTGTAATTGACAAGAAAACCATGATGCCAGATTTCAATGATGGAAGTTTAACTGAAAATACCAGAGCAGCTTATCCTCTTGATTACATTCCTGGCGCAGTAATTCCAAGTCTTGGTGGAAATCCTCAAATCATAATATTTCTAACAGCTGACGCATTTGGTGTACTACCACCAATATCTAGACTCACAAAAGAAGGTGCAATGTATCATTTCATGTCTGGATATACAAGCAAACTTGCAGGTACTGAAAGAGGAATAACTGAACCAAAAGCAACATTCTCTGAATGTTTTGGTGCACCTTTCATGTCACGACACGCATCAGTTTATGCAAAACTGTTGGGAGAAAAAATTACAAAACATAATGCAACAGTATATCTGATAAACACAGGTTGGTCAGGTGGCCCATATGGAATTGGAAAAAGAATGAATATTCACTATACCAGAAGTATGGTTACAGCTGCACTCTCTGGAGAATTGGATAAAGTGCAATACAGACACGATGACGTCTTTAATGTGGATGTTCCAATCACATGTCCTGATGTTCCTTCTGAGGTTTTGAATCCAAGAAATACTTGGTCTGACAAAAACGCCTACGATGTATCTGCTAAAAAACTAGCACAAATGTTTGTTGATAATTTCAACAAATTTGGAAATGTATCAGCGGAAATAAAAGATGCTGGACCGCACACTTGATTTTATCTGCGTTTTACTAGTACCACTACAGCTGCAATGATTATGATGGAAGAAATAACCACTATCTGTTTAATTGGAATGTGTGCAATTTCTTCAATATCTGGATAACTCTCTGTAACATGATTTATCATTAATATTTTATATGCATGATCAGTTTTGTTTCCAATTTTGATATCAGCTTGAATCCAATATTCTCCTGCACTGTAAATGGTGATGGCCTTTGTATCTTGTGGAGTGATTCCAATTGTTTTTACATCTTGTGAGCCTGCCTTCATTAAAGAAATCTTTGCATATGACCACTTGTCTGGATGATCTACTGTAAAATCAATCTGTGAACCAGTCTGATTCTCCTTTATTGTTCCCTTTGTGACATGTATTAGAACTGGAATGCGATACAAAGTTTTTGAATCGTCAATTGTTATGAATCCGTCGTAATCACCTATGTTTTGTGCATTATCTGTAATTTGCGCATCTAGTGTATTGTTGTTTGTTGTATAATTGAAAACAAGTTTTGGTTCACTAGATGAAAATTGTACTTTTAATTTTGGAATGAGGATGTGATTAATTGAATGCAAGTCTAGTGTCCTAGTATCATTAGAATTTTCATACGAGATATTGAAAACTAGACTATGAGGAGAGATGATTAAATCTGCAGAACTTGCTCTTGTAATATTTAATCTTCCACTGCCTGCAACATTAATTGGAAATATCTTGCCATACGCGTCTGTAACGGGATCAGTTGTTGTAGTTATTATGGAAGCTATGGATGATGGATCTAAACCTGGATATTTTTGTAGTAATATTGCTACTGCACCTGTAACATGTGGTGCTGCTATGCTGGTACCACTAGTCAAGTTATATCCTCCACCAATTGTTGTAGTGTTTACATAAACTCCTGGAGCAACAAGATCTGGTTTTACATAAAATGGAGAAACTGGTCCGCGTGAGCTAAATGGTGCTACAAAGTCTGGATGATAAAATATGTTTAACCTGCCAAATGTGTTATTTTTCAACATTGATTTTAATTCAAGACCGTCCTCTCTTGATATTGAAATTACTGGAATTGTTGGACGATAATCTTTGGTTGAATTGGGCCCTATGAGTTCACCAAAAAAAACTCCGCTTTGATTATTGTATATTACTAGTCCCTTTGCACCCATATCTGCAGCATTTTTCTCTTTTTCAGAAAAGAATACCTTCTCACCAGTTGTATTGCTACCTCGTTGTTCAAGTAATATGGAATCTTTGACATTGATATCTTGAAGATCTTTGATTCTACCATATCCGCCATAAACCATCTTGCCTTCAATTGAATTTTTTAAAACATTCACGCCAAGCATTGGCAGAGCATTGAACTGCTTGTTTCCAACTTCTAAAGTGGATGCAAAACTTGATGTTATGTTGTTGTACGAAGCTCCAACTGTTATAACATTGAAGTCTCTGCCTGGACTACCAATGCTTTTGTCATCAGGTCCATTGTTTCCTGCTGCTACAACTACTGTAACTCCTTTTTTTACTGCCTCGTCAACTGCAGTTTCTAATTCATCATTAGTCCTATTTACTCCGAGGCTGATGTTGATTACATTCATCTTGTCTTCTATGGCACGGGCGATGGCTTGTATGATGTATTCTGATGAGACTGCCTCTCCAGTAGACGAGACCTTGTATGAAAATAACTGAGATTTTGGAGCAATGCCTAAAAAATTTCCATTGGCACCAATTATGCCTGCAATCTCTGTACCGTGACCGTTGATATCAATTGGTTTTTCATCTGTATTGACATAATCATATCCACCTGCAACTCTTCCTGATGGTCCATAACCATGTAAATCTGGATGATCAAAATCTATTCCAGTATCTATTATTCCAATTTTAACTCCCTGACCATTCAAGCCTTGTTGTTGTGGGACTTGGGTACCAACTAGTTGTAGACTTTTTGAAAGTTGATTTTGTTTTTCTTCATAGGAATATGAAATAAAACATATGGTACATAAAATAAAAACAAGAGAAAAAATTAGTAATTTCTCTATCACATCGTATCTGCATTAAGACTAGATAAAATGCATTTGCAACCAAAGCCATAAATTGCAAGAAAGACTTGTAATTTTTATGGCAAAATATGAACTTCCAAAAGTACCATACTCGTATGATTCCTTGGAACCACACATTGATGCCAAAACAATGGAAATTCATCACACAAAGCATCATCAAGCATACACTGATGGCTTGAATAATGCATTGGCAAATCTGAATCCTGAACTACAAAATATGGAACTTCCCAAGTTACTTTCAAACTTGAATCAAGTTCCAGAAAATGTTCGTGGTGCAGTGAATTTCCATGGAGGCGGTTATGAAAACCATGCCTTGTTTTGGAATAGTATGAAATCAAGTGGTGGCGGAAAACCAGGAGGTAGCTTAGAAGAAGCTATTAATTCGGTGTTTGGAAACTTTGACAGTTTCAAAGAACAATTCATCAAGAATACAATTGCTATACAGGGAAGTGGCTGGGGTTGGTTAACTTACAATCCTCAGACAAAAAAAGTTGAATTTACTACAATGCCAAATCAGACAAGTCCACGTACCAAGGACCTAGTTCCATTAATGGGATTAGATGTTTGGGAGCACGCCTATTATCTGAAATATCAAAATCGGCGTGCAGACTATGTTAACGCATGGTGGAATGTAATAAACTGGGATGAAGTAGATTCACGACTCTCAAAGATAAAAGCATAATTCCTTTCTTCTTTTTGTTTTATTTTATATTTTCAGAATGAATTTATAGCCAACAAGCGAATTTTTTGCAAATGAGTGAAGAACAGGCTCAATCTTTGTTGCAACAGATGCAGGCTCTTGAATCTTATCTAAGTGATTTGGTCCAACGTGAAGAAACAGTAATGAAACTTTTACAGGAAGCAGTACATGCGGTGGAATCAATGAAGGGAATGACAGGTAATGTTGATTGTGAAACACTTGTACCAATTGGCTTGGGAGTCTATGTCAAAGCAAAAATAAATCCTGAACAAAAAATGATTGTAAATATTGGTGCTGGAGCTTCTGTAGAACAAGACAAGAATTCCGCAATAAACTATATGGAATCTAGAATTAAGGAACTTGAGATGGTACTACAACAAGTTGCATCACAGAGACATGAAGTATCTATGAAACTTGAACAGGGACAACATGAAATGAACAGACTTATACAATCTAATAGTCCAACGCAGTAAGGCAGTACATCATGTTTGAAAAATTACGAAATGCATTTTCTGTAGCCGCAAAAAGTTTTGGAGAAAAAGAATTAAAGGAAAAGGATATTGATGAAGTTTTATTTGAACTTGAAATTGCATTACTAGAATCTGATGTTGCAACAGAAGTTATTGATGCACTAAAAGATGACTTGAAAAAACAACTTGTTGGTTCTACAGTTAACAAGGATACTATTGCTGAAGTTGTAAAACAAGAATTACGAAAAAGCATATCTGATATGTTTGATAAAGCAGGCAAGGTGGATATTCTATCTAATATTCAAAAAAAGAAGGAAAAAGGAGAACCTTGCATTATATCATTTATGGGAATCAATGGTACTGGAAAGACCACCACAATAGCAAAAATTGCAAATCTTTTACGTGAGAATAAATATTCTGTTGTAATTGCAGCAGCTGATACCTACAGAGCCGGTGCAATAGAACAAATAAGTGAACACGGAAAACGACTCAACATCAAAGTTATTGCTCAAAACTATGGTTCTGATCCAGCTGCAGTTGCACGAGATGCGGTTCTTTATGCAAAATCACACAAAATAGACTGTATACTTATTGATACAGCTGGTAGAATGCAAACTAGTAAAAATTTAATGGATCAAATATCTAAAATCAACAAAGTAGTAAATCCTGATCTCAAACTATTTGTTGGAGATTCATTGGCTGGAAATGATACTGTGAGCCAAGCAAGAGAATTTTATAATTATACTACATTTGATGGGGCTATACTTACAAAAAGTGATGCAGATGCACGTGGTGGAGCTGCAATATCTATAGTAAAAGTAACCTCAAGTCCAATTCTTTACTTGGGTGTTGGACAAGAATACAAGGATCTGAAATCTTTTGATAAGGATATGTTCTTAGAAACTCTCTTTGGTCCTGAAGAAATTGTCGAAGGCATTAAGAAAAGAGTGCTAGAACCTAAAGTTGAACTAAAACCAGAACCTAAAGTTGAACTAAAACCAGAACCTAAAGTTGAACTAAAACCAGAACCTAAAGTTGAACTAAAACCAGAACCTAAAGTTGAACTAAAACCAGACTCTGAACCAGAAATATCTGAAGATCCATTTGCCGGAATATCTACAAAAGATATTGAAAAATACTC
>DATEZN010000123.1:0-2806 GCA_035255545.1 Nitrosotalea sp.
GTCTTTCACAAGATTTTTGTTCTAATATACACGTAATATACTTTCTAATGCATAATTCGGACTAGCCAATGTATGAAATGCACACCAAAAAATACTATTGCAACTGCTTTTACTGTTTTGCCTGTTGTCATTGCAATAGAATATTTTACAATGTTATACTTTTTGGTTCCAGCTACTATTGATACCACATCACCAAGTACGGGGATCCATGGCGAAATGAAAATTATTGTAAACCAACCGTATTTTGTCATTATATTGATGCTTTTTTCCTCGTGTTTTTTTTCTGGAGTTTTTCTAAGTTTTTTTAACAGTCTTCCATTGTATCCGATATAGTATGCGATATAGCCACCAATTATGGAGCCAATTATCAACACCACAAATACGTCAAGCATGTTTGTTCCACTTAGCAATAAAGCTGAAATGGTAATCTCTGTTGGAATTGGAATGAAACTCGAAAACATTCCATTGAAAAAAAGTCCCAGTAAACCGTATTTTATGAATATTGCATTATGAAATAGGAAATGCATTATATCATTTGGCATTGCCTGAACTTCATTCTAGCTCATTTTAAATGAATTGCCATATTTTACATCATGATCATAAATTGCATTACCTATTTTTTTAAGAAGTTTTGTTTTAGATTTTTGTGCTTTCTTGTCATGACTATAATCTTTTTTCTCTATCAGATCATGGAGATGTTCAAGTTCTGCCCTTGATAGTGCGTTGATTCCTCTTGTAAATATGATGTCTAAAAGTTGAAGTCTTTCAAGATCTTCATTGCTATCTTCCATGATTGTTACATCTCTATCTTTAATATTTGTCTTACATAAAGACAGAACATGTTCTATCAGGTATCTGTGTCGTTTCACAAGGATTATCTCAAAATAAAAAATGATTTAATTGAAATTGGTATAATGGAAAAACCTGTAAAAGGCAAAGCAAATGCTGTGATAGTAAAACAGATTGCAAAACATCTTGGTATATCAAAATCCAAAGTGAGAATAGTTTCAGGGGAAAAATCTCAAGACAAGATAGTTGAAGTGTTACAATAATTTAACAAACCCTAAAAAACAAGTCAAATCCACTTTATCCTGTGAACACATCTGCAATTTTGATAATTTTTGTCATTGCGATTGTATGTATGATGGTACATCCTGGGTATTCTCAACTTGCCAAGTCTAGTGCAACACTTGAAAATGGTATCTGGTATACTACGGTTGGAAAACAAGTACAGGTTGCAACAGATGTTGCAAACGGACAAGACAAGGCCCAGCCATTTGCGTACCTTGTACAGATTGAAAATCAAGATGGGGTGGTGTGTTCATTATCGTGGATAACAGGTACACTTGATGCAGGTCAGTCTCTGAGCCCATCACAATCCTGGATACCTACTACATCTGGAACATATACTGCACAGATCTTTGTATGGGAGAGTGTGGGAAATCCTGATGCACTATCTCCTCCGCTTACAATGAAAATTGTTGTGGCATAGATTAGCATCAGTTATAATTTAGAAATTTACAGCCTAATGTATGGACGTTAGGCGGAGAATTCCCGTTTATCTTATGATTGGAGTAGCGTTTGCCTTTACACTTTACTTTTTTGTCTCTCCATTCCTCTCTTCGTCAGATCAAGGTGGAACAGTGCCTGCCCTTAACCAAAGTCCTGATTCGGTTTCAACACTGGGAAATGATATTGATACATGTGTAACAACTCCAACTTCAGATTGTGATCAAGAAATGTTACAGATAAAAAATTATTGCACCAGTAACAGAGGCCAAAACATTCCTATCTGTTCTGATGTTAGGGTGCAGGAGTATATTGATAGCAGAGGACTAGAACGTCCAGTCATAAACACTGGAAATTGATTTCTACTTGTGAGCTTCTTGCATGAATCTTTCCATGTTTTGCTTTACAAGTGGAATTATCTTTTTTGTTATGATCTGATGAAAGTCGTCTGCATCAGGATCAAATGATAATAAAAGTACATGGGCAAGTCTTCGGTTTTCATCAGCAATTGGTATTGTTGCCCTGATTATTTTTGTATAGTGTGAACTTGCATAAGAAATTCTTCCAAGTAGATATTCCCATCTGAGCCTGGTGTATTGTCTTGTGGCTGCAGTTATTGCATATTGTGCCCTCTCTTCTGGTTTCATTACTGGTGTGAGGCCTGCTCTCTCCGATGCACCTTCTAATGTTCCGTCTCCATCTGCAATTCCTGCAAATCTTATCTTATTGTCTAATGCCACTACGCTTTTGCAGAAATCCTCGAAAAATGCCATTCATTATGGGTATCAGTTGATGCTATATTTGCTTTCTGGGAAATTTCTCTTCACATATTGTCTTGTTTTATGCTAGCAGGCCTTATCTTTTGAAAGATAAAGTTACACAACAGCATAAATCCAATCCATATTCCAATCATAAGAATGGGTGTATAGCGCCCTATGCACTGACTGCAGATGAACTTGTTTACAAGAAACACAATGGCGCCTCCAACAAGAGCACCTGTTGCATAATCTGCTAGCCTCCACAAGAAATATTTCATTTGTTCTATGTTGATACGTCCAAAATATAAGATTGATTTTACTTGCTAGGAAAAGTGTGCCTTGATATTTTCTACTTCAATTTTTATCCATTCACAAAAGATCTTCCAAATCGTATCAGGTGTGGAATCATACTGGAAAAAAGTAAACATCACTGCAGTGGAATCGTTAGGCAAGGAAATTATTCTCATGTATGCAGGCGTCATGCTCTCTTTGGTAGGTCCTGCATAGATGTCAATCAAACCTGCCTTTTGATTTGTATC
>DATEZN010000124.1:0-3648 GCA_035255545.1 Nitrosotalea sp.
ACAACCTTGATGACATCTTGTATGCATTACGACATGGCAAAGTAACGGTAGGGGACACTGGCTATATCACAAGTCGGGAAATGATAGAGCACGCACTGTACAAGATTGAAAATTCTAAAGAGGATATCATCATATACTTTGAAGAAAATCATCCACACCTGACAGGGGTGTGTAAATTTTTAATCAATGCATTCGAGTCAAATCCAAATAGCATTGTGTGGACTACGGCATACAAAGTTGCAGTGCGCTTGATTACAAAACTTTCAAACAAGATAAACTTCAAAGACCAGGATCATACAGTTTTGTATGAAAGAAACCTACGAGCAATTCTGCCAATGATTCTGAAATGATAGAATTTTCTTGCACCCATGAATAGATTTTAATATTGCGTGAGCACTTTTTGGTTTACAGGTGGCCGATATTTCCGAATCAACTCCAACTAAGACAATTGATGTACGAGGCATGTTCTGTCCAGAGCCTGTCTTTAGAACAAAGATAGAGATTGAAAGAATGGCCGTAGGAAATATTCTAATAATAACTGCAGACGATCCTGCATCTGAAGAAGATATCACAAGATGGGTAAATAGAACCGGTCATCAATTAATTGGTATTAAAAAACAGACAAGGATCTAGAATTTACAATCAAAAAGGTGAAATAATTTTTTGGCTGAAACACTAGAAGATGCCGGTATGCCAATAAAAATTGGCGGTACTCCAATTGTTAAACTAGGATCACTTTCAAGAGATGATGTTGCAATTTATGCTAAACTGGAATTTTACAATCCATTTGGTTCTGTAAAGGATAGGGCCGCATACTGGATGGTAAAGATGGCTGAAGAGGGAGGCCTTATCAGAAGAGGACATACTATAATCATCGAGCCAACTTCTGGTAACACTGGAATTGCACTGGCCGGAATTGCAAAAATTCTTGGCTATAAAGTTGAAATTGTAATTCCAGAAAAGGCAAGTGATGAAACTAAAAAAATAATCGAGTCCCTTGGTGCTACGCTATATCAAACAACAGATGACTTGTGTCCAAAGGTTGGGGCAGGTACTGATCAAAGCATTGCACTTGCAAGGTCTATTGCATCTGCAAGACCTGACAAGTATTATTCCCCAAATCAATATGCAAACGAGGCAAATTTCATGGGTCACTACAAGGGAACAGGTCCTGAAATCTGGGAGCAGACACAGGGAAAGATAACCCACTTTTTTACTGGTGTTGGAACTGGAGGTACCATTACGGGAATTGGTGCATATCTAAAAGAAAAAAATCCAAACATCAAAGTAATTGCAGTTCAACCACAACAAAATCACCTAATCCAGGGCTTGAGAAACTTTGAAGAGTCTTCAAAACCAGACTTGTTTATCAAGCGTGAACAAGTAGTTGATGACTGGATAACTATAACCAACGAAGAGGCATTTGCATCTGTCAAGGAGATACTACAGAAAGAAAATATGCTTGTCAGTCCATCTTCTGCCACTGTATACACTGCCATGAAAAAGTATGATATCTCAAGTGGATATGCAGTTGGAATATTTGCAGATGATGGAAGAAAATTCAAGAGTCTCTATACTCAACAAAAAATATTTTCAGAAAGTGAATATGATTCTGCACTAGCAAATTCAAAACACATATCAAAAATTCGAGAATGATTACAATGTTTATCTATCATGTCCTGTAACTTTTGCTCGCTACACTTTGAAAAAATTCATCAATAGTCATTGTATGCTTTTTGCATTATTGGTCGTCTCCGGAATTCTGGTATTGTCAGAACCAGTTTTTACACATCATGTTTTTGCAAATTCTAGTGTCACTGTTACAACTGATAAATCATTTTACATCTTTGGTGATACGATTGTAATTTCTGGTACGGTCAAGACTGCTGTGCCAGGAAATACTTTGACAATTAGCATTTTAGATCCTTATAGTAATCAAATCCAAACAATGCCGGTTACTGTTGCATCTGATGGTTCTTACACGGATACAATTGGGATAACTGGTTCCATGTGGAAATCAGGCGGTGTTTATACGGTGTTATCTCAATACGGTTCTGAAATTCCAACTCAAACAACTTTTTCATACATGGCAACAACTGCTCCAATCAATGATGTATTTCCAATACAAATTCCTGGTCAACAAACCTTTGATGTGCCATATACCATTAGTGGAGGTTCTGTGGTTGACATGTATGTCACTCCCACAAATTTCATGCTGTCTGTGTCCATACAATCCACTAATTATGGCTCTATTACACTTTCACTTCCAAGATCTTTAATTGATTCCAAGGCAAGTGATGGTTCTGATGATTTGTTTGGCATACTAGTTGATGGTGTAGATGTTCAACCGCACAAGGAACAAGTGACTGCAAACGAAAGAGTTTTGACGATACAATTCTTACAAGGAACCAAAAATATTCAAATTATTGGCACTAGAATGGCATCTCCAAATGTCTCTGCTGTTAATACAACAAGCCAAAATTTAACTACAAATCAATCAGTCCAAATTACTAACATGTCACAAGTGATTCACACGGTGCCTGAATTTTCCAGTGGAGTAATTTCGTTTGTGATTGCATTGATAACTATTGTTACACTTGGAAGAATTGTGTTTATACAATCTCAAGTTAACAGGTGATAATTATTTACGCTCTGAAAGATACTTGTCTACATCAATTGCAGCCATGCAACCAAATGCGGCTGCTGTAATTGCCTGTCTGTATCTGTGGTCGTGAACATCTCCTGCAGCAAATACTCCTTCAACATTTGTCTGGGTGTGATTTTTTAATGCAATGTAACCATTTGCATCAAAGTCAATCTGTCCTTGGAATAATTTTGTATTTGGTTCGTGTCCTATTGCAACAAATATTCCGCCAACCTCTAGTGTTTTGACATTATTTGTTGTGGTATCTTTTACAGTAATCTGGTTTACCTTTTGATTTCCCTTTATCTCTTCAATTATTGTATTCCAGTGGAATTGGATCTTTTGATTTCCAAATGCTCTATCTTGCATGACTTTGCTTGCACGAAGCTTGTCTTTTCTATGTATGACATGAACCTTGTTTGCAAACTTGGTAAGGAAAATGGCTTCTTCCATGGCAGAATCTCCTCCACCTGCAACCACAATCTCCTGATTTTTGAAAAATGGTCCATCACATGTTGCACAGTATGACACTCCGCGTGCACTAAATTCCTGTTCTCCTTTTGCACCGATCTTTCTTGGAGTTGCACCTGTTGCAATAATTACTGCGTCTGCCTCATATTCTTCAGAGTATGTCAGTATCTTAAACGGCTTGTGTCTAAAATCAACATTTACCACTTCATCGTCAATGATTGTAGTTCCCATTCGTTCTGCTTGCTCTCTCATTGTAGTCATTAATTCTGGACCCATGATTCCTTTTGCAAAACCTGGGAAATTTTCAACTTCTGTTGTAAGCATCAACTGGCCACCTGGAAGAACTCCCGAAATTATGAGTGTCTCACGTTTTGCACGTGATGTGTAAATGGAAGCAGTGTATCCTGCAGGACCTGCGCCGATGATTATTACGTCAAACTTTTTTCTAGTTTCTGGTTTTTTATTATCGGATCTTACTTCGGCTTGCACGATTCCAACTCTGTCAAGTTCATATTTAAATTATTCATGCTTGA
>DATEZN010000125.1:0-3527 GCA_035255545.1 Nitrosotalea sp.
TGGCCTGATTGTAATTTCATTTACATTCATGTGAGATGGAGATTGGAGTGCAAAGATTATGGAATTTGCTATATCTTCTGCCTTGAGGGATTGGATTGTTTTTGAGTGTGTCACAAATGATTCAAGAGATTTGTCAGTAATGGTATTTGTAAGTTCAGTATCTACTATTCCAGGCTCTATTGTTGTAACTCGAATATTATTTCTTACAGATAGCTCTTGTCTGAGTCCCTCACTAAAAGCCCGTACTGCAAATTTAGTTGCACAATAAACACTTCCTGCAGGAAAGACCACTCGGCCTGCAATTGATGAGATGATTACAATATGACCAGATTTTTGTGTGATCATGTGAGGAATTGCAGCTGCAGTACAATACATCACTCCTTTGATGTTTACGTCAATCATTTGTTCCCACTCGTCTACTTTGAGATTTTTTACAAAACTCAAGGGCATCAGTCCTGCGTTATTTATCAAAATATCTACTCTATTCCATTTTTTTACTGCAGAATTAACCAAATTTTCACAATCACTGCGCTTTGTTACATCACATGATACAATGATACATTCTCCGCCAATTTTTTCAATATCTTTTTTGAGCTGTTCTAATTTGTCAACTCTTCTGGCACCAATTGCAACCTTTGCACCAGCTTTTGCTATTGCAATAGCAGTTGCATATCCTATTCCGCTACTAGCACCTGTTACTACAGCTACTTGGTCTTTTATCATACTGAAAACTATTTTTCATCACGCCTTCTTGCGTAAATAAGTTTTGTCAATTAAAAAGTACTTTTGTTCACTAACACTAATTTAGGATCTCAATTAATTACAATTATGGAACAATTTGACTGTGCATATTGTGGGCAAACACAAGATTTGCCTTTTGAATGCAGTTATTGCAACGACAAGTTTTGTGCAGAACACAGGTTACCAGAGTCACATAGATGTGTAAAACTATTTCAAATCAGAGCAAAGAAATTTGGAGAAAAAAAGATCCAGAGAACAAAAGGGATAGGTAGACAAAGTTTCATCAAGCGAATTTTTGGAAAGTTCGGCTAGTACAGCGCTTTTTGCGGATCAATCTTTGAGAGTCTTGCTTGGTAAAACAGAGCTATTGCAAGTGCAAGCAATACACCAGCTGTTAGCCAATGAGCAACCTGCATTGTAAGATATGCTACACCAAATCCCACACACATTACTGCTTGGGTCAAGAGTTTTGCCCAGTTTCTAATCTTGGCCAGTCTAGAGATCATCTCTATGATAAATAATCCAGCAACTGGATACA
Organism: Nitrosotalea sp.; assembly: GCA_035255545.1. Lineage (GTDB taxonomy): Archaea > Thermoproteota > Nitrososphaeria > Nitrososphaerales > Nitrosopumilaceae > Nitrosotalea. The sequence goes on from DATEZN010000125.1 coordinate 1,280, forward strand.
GTATAATTTCAAAATAGACATCAAGATCTATCCCATTATGCATGATACATCACAATGCCAGTTGTCTAATTTCTAGTCTTCCCAGCTTACCTTTATTGCCACTTTCTTTCCAATCAATGAACGTGCATTTTCAAAGGGTAGTGTTGCAACGTCTTCTGCTTCAAATGGTCCATACGACTGGAGGTCAGTACCCATTATCTGATCTATGGGCTTGAGAAATCTAACCACAATTGATCTTGCTCGATGGTTTTCTCCCACAGTCTCTAAAAGTTTCAGTCTTCCATTAAGTGTAGCAGAAAGAATAGTTTCCTTTCTTTGTCGCAGCTCATCCTCAGAATCTAAAATGAATCTCTCTTCGTCAAGAAGATTAGAATAATCAATTTCATCCAATGATGTTGCCTTTTCAATTCTAATCTTCAAAAGAATTGAAGTCATCTCAGTTATCATTTTTACAAGCGATTCAGTAATCTTGGATTCAACTCCATCATAATCATGATTCTTTATGTTTCCAAGAAATTCTGCAATGTTATGATACAAGTTAGGGTCTACCTCCTGAACCGTATCGTTTTCTACTTCGCGAAGAAGAATAGCATACAATGAATTTACATCAATTTTTTTTGTTTCTGACATTTCCATATCCAACAATACTTAAATCATAGACCTCTTTGTGTTATGATCAAGGTGCAAAATTGCCATATAAAGTGATTGGTGGAGAACCAGTACCAGTTTCTTATTCTGCAGAAGATGTTTTCTCAAAAATAAAGCACGATCAGATAAAATTTATCGATTTACAATTTACTGGCCTTAGAGGAAGATTTCATCACACTACAATTTCTGCAAATCTGTTTACTCCACAACAAATGCAAGATGGTCTGCCAAAACTTGATGGTTCTTCAATTGTAGGATTTGCATCAATTGAGGATTCAGATATGATCCTAAAACCAGATCCTACCACTTTTGCAATAATTCCATGGATAACAAATGGAAAGACTGCTAGGTTGATTTGTGACGTATACTGGGGAAAGAACAAGGGTAGATTAGAATCAGATCCAAGAGGTATTGCACAAAAGACAGAAAAATATCTACAAACTCAAGGATTCGACAATAGCTACTGGGGTCCAGAAGTAGAATTTTTTGTATTTGATAAAATTAACTGGGATGTACTTACTCCTTACAAAGGCCAATCATATTCAATAGAATCTCAAGAGGCACCATGGAGTCAAGATGGTAAGGGATACCCAATGGCATTAAAGAAGGGATACTATCCAAGCACACCAGCTGACACCTTGACAGAATATAGAAATGACTGTGTCGAGTGCTTGAATGAATATTTTGGAATTTTATGTGACAACCACCACCACGAGGTTGCTACAGCAGGACAATGTGAGATTGATATCAGATATGACACTCTAACCAATTCTGCAGATGGAGCCCAGACATACAAGTATGTCATAAGAAACATTGCTAAAAAACATGATAAGGTTGCCACAATGATGCCAAAACCAATTTCAATGGATGCGGGATCTGGAATGCACACAAACGTCAGTCTATGGAAAGGTGAAAAGAACATGTTCTATGACAAAGATGACAAGGAAGAAGTCAGTCAACTTGCTAGGTATTATTGTGGAGGAATTATGAATCATGCAAGAGCATTGTCTGCAATTGTTGCACCCACTACAAATTCTTACCACAGACTAGTTCCAGGTTATGAAGCACCAGTGTATATTGCATGGAGTCCAAGCAATAGATCAGCAATAATTAGAATTCCCTCTCATTTCAAGGGAGAGAAATATTCCAAGATTAAGAGAATTGAATTCAGGGCACCTGACCCGTCATCAAATCCATATCTAGTATTTGCAGCAGTTCAAGCAGCAGGATTAGACGGAATCAAAAAGAAGATGGATCCTGGAGATCCGGTTTACGAAGATATTTACAAGATGACAAAAGCTCAACGAGTTGCAAAAGGAATCAAGGACCTACCTGCAACTTTGGGAGAGGCACTTGATGAATTGGAGAGTGATAGAAAATTCCTTGCGCCCATATTCTCAAATGAGACTCTTGATAAACTAATTGAGATAGAAAGAGCAGATGATCATGAGGTTTCAATAAGACCTCATCCACATGAATTCTATCTTTATTTTGATATCTAGAAAATAGAAAATTTTTGATTAAAGATCTTGTGATTGAATATGCAGATCGAATTGTGCAGTTGTACTCTAGACTTTTCCAATTGCACCGTACACAAGGA
>DATEZN010000126.1:0-2629 GCA_035255545.1 Nitrosotalea sp.
TCAGAAGGATAAAGTGGCAAGCATTTGGCTACAGTTCTTCGTTTTCCTTTGATTTCGATAACATCGCCTGTTGAAGCTCCTAGCGAATCCATAGAGTCATAATCTATACGTGCCACCCCTCTCCCTACGTCACGAGTGTAAGCCTCAAGTACCTTAAGGGAAAGTGTGTTCTGGCTCACAGATTTAGCACCCTCAAACTAATTTTTATACCTTTGTCGTCTTTGATCCGGATCAAAGGATCAGAAGATTAAAATTTACAAGATAAACCAAAATCGGTACTTTGGGTAAGAGACCGTTAGTAAGAAGACGAGGTAGAGGTGGAATGCAGTTCCGTGCAGCTTCTACTGGTAAGTTACTTCCAGCCAAATATCCTCGATTCCAGTTGGCAGAGCAACATGAAGCTAAAGTGGTGGATATTGTTCATGAGACAGGAAGAGATGCACCTCTAGCCAAAATTAGATTTGAAACTGGCTTGTTGTCTTTTATCCCGTCTGTTCTTGGTACTAAAATTGGTTCTAAATTTCATTTTGGTTTAAAGTCTGATATTTCTCCTGGTAATGTTATCAGTGTACAAAACATTCCTGACGGTACTATCGTATGTAATGTAGAGAAGCATTTTGGTGATGGTGGGGCAATAGTAAAATCTGCTGGAACCTATGCTACAGTTTTCTCACATAGCTCTGAAGGTGTAACAATAAAACTCCCATCTGGAAAATTCACGACCCTTAATCCACAGAACCGTGCAATGATAGGAGTTCTTGCTGGAGGAGGTGTAGGTGATAGACCGTTTATGAGAGCCGGACCTGCATGGAGGAGAAAGCGTTCAAAGGGACACAAGTATCCAATAGTAAGAGGTGTTGCACAAGCTGTTTATGTTCACCCACACGGTGGTGGAAGACATCAACACGTTGGAAGAAGCTCTACAGTTTCACGAAACGCTCCACCTGGACGTAAGGTTGGAAGCATCGCAGCTAGAAAGACTGGACGCTCCAGAATGAAAGAGCGAGCATAATTCCTCAAGACTAAATACTAGTTTTAAAAAACATGATATCATGAATTCAAAGAGAGTTCATCTTTTAGTAAAAGGAAGAGTACAAGGTGTTTACTTTCGTCAAGGAATGATGGAGGCTGCTGAAAAAAATAATGTTTTGGGTTGGGTCCAAAATCTTCCAGATGATAGAGTAGAAGCCATCTTGGAAGGAAATGATTCAAACGTAGATGCTGTAGTGGAGTGGGCTCAGTTTGGTCCTGCTGGAGCAGTTGTAAAAGAATTAACAGTTACCGAAGAAAAACCTGTTGGAGAATTTACTAATTTTACAATTCATTCTTAATGAATACTAGTATATGCATTCAACAAAAGTTCTTTGATTTCATCAAGATTGTCATTTAGTTTTATCTGTATTTCCTTATCTGGTTCCTTTCTATCTTTTTTTATCTTTATGATGACTGAATCTCGTTGTGGTTCTATGTCTGCAAAACTTCGGAATTTGATTGATTTTGCAAATACAATTCGGTGCATGCGAATGTCTTCGATTACATTTTTTCCAAGAGTCAAACAATAGCTACGAAGTTCATCAAATAGAGTCGCTACACTGGAAGGCATACTTGATCTAAATTCGTCATAAGTTTTCGACTTTCCTGAGATTAATCCTTCCATGTTATTCCTGTTTGATTTAAGAATATTAAGGTAGTAGATCCGCTAGTTCCAGTCTAAACAAGCGGTCTCATCTCAAGTCAAGCAAGATCCGCCACGTAGACGAAGCAGCGTGGATGCTCTACCTTAGGATTGCTCCCTCCCGGACCTCATCCCTTTCGGCAGTTAGAACTTGAGAGTTATCCCTTCGGACAACTTCAGTCCTGTATCCACCCGCTTCGGCGTGATTTCATATCCGCAAGTCAGGCAAGTACCGTCTATCTAGAGATTTATCCAGCAGTTACTGGTCTCTGCATATAGCCGGTTTCAGAGACAGGGCACGGCTAGCGCCCCAACCCTACCTACTACCAAATTTATTGTAATACAAGTTCTTTATCTGCATTAGGATTTAGTTCAATCGTAAATTGGCTAACGTACTACAAACTGAGCATATGTCTCCTGTACATTCGCTTCCGCACTTTGAACAAGTTTTCCATTCTGAATTATTGGAGTCTTTGAGGGTAGACGAAATTTTCAAAATTGACTTGAACATGTTATTTTTGATTCCACTGTGGGTCTTTTCTAGAGAATTTAGAAAATTACGAATTTCTGTTCTAATTCCTTCATTCATGTGGGGGCATTCTTCTGACTGGAATGGAATTTCATTTGTGAAAGCATAGAAGACTATTTCATTTTCATAAATCTCATAGAATGGTTTTATCTTTCGTATCTTGTTTTCAGAAGTATCAGGATCCATCCAGCCAATTTTTTTTGTATCACCTGAAATAATGTTGATTATGAAAGTCTGTAACATGTCGTCCATATTGTGACCCGTTGCTATCACATCAACTTTTAGATCGATTGCACCAAAGTCTATTGCTCTCCTTCTTAATACTCCACATATGGAACACGATGAAATTTTTTCACTGCTTCTATGTTCTAATGTCTGTTCTAAAGTTGTACCAAAAAGCGAATTGTATGGATATACTTTATGTT
>DATEZN010000127.1:0-2221 GCA_035255545.1 Nitrosotalea sp.
ACCTGATGGAAAATTCACTCTTAGAAGTCCACGTGAGAGAGATCCTGTAAGAGAAATAAATGCACATCATTTGATTGACTTGATTGCACTTTCTGCATGGAAGAGTGGAGAACCGGGACTGATATTTTTTGATATCATAAACAAATACAATGTTTTTGCAAAAGCAAGAGGTCAACCAATACGAGCAACAAACCCATGTGGAGAACAAAGCCTTTATCCATACGAATCATGCAATCTCGGTTCAATCAATCTCTCTAACTATGTCAAGAGAAAAGCTGATGGTCAATACGAATTTGACTGGCAGAGATATGAAGAAACCATCAGGAAGACAACAAGATTCCTTGATAATGTTATAGATGTTAATACATATCCAATTCCTGAAATTGACAAGGCATCAAAAGATTCCAGAAGAATCGGACTTGGAGTAATGGGAGTTGCAGATCTCTTATTCAAATTACGAATTCCATACAACTCACAAGAAGGATATGAATTCCAAGAAAAACTTGCTGAAGCATTAACATACTATTCCATGGAAGAAAGTATTGCACTAGCAAAGACACGAGGACCATTCCCACTATGCTCAAAAACTGAATACCCAGAGGGAAAAATTCCTGTTGCTGGGTACTATGAAAAACCAAAGAGTGCTCGTACCTATGATTGGGATGCTCTGATTGCCAAAATTCAGAAACATGGAATTAGAAATGTTCTAACAACAACTGTTGCTCCTACTGGTACATTATCAATGATATCTGACTGTTCAAATGGAATGGAACCAATGTTTGCACTAGTCTTTGAAAAGAGAGTAACAGTTGGCAGATTCTTCTATACAAACAAGATCTTTGAAGCAGTACTAAAAGAACATGGACTATACAATGATCAAATTCTAGAAAAAATTGCAAATAATTATGGCTCTGTAAAGGGAATAGCTGAAATTCCTGAATGGATGCAGAAGATATTTGTCACCGCAATGGATATCCACTGGGCAGATCATCTTATGGCTCAAGGAGTATGGCAACGCTGGATAGGTAATGCTATTGCAAAGACAATCAATATGCCAAATGACGTATCATCTGATGATGTAAAAGCTGCATATCTGCTAGCACATGATCTTGGTCTGAAAGGAATCACAGTATTCCGAGATGGTTCAAGACATGAACAAGTGTTACACATGACAGGAAATAATGTTCAAAAGAATTTCCTAGTAACTCCAAGTGCTTTTGTCACAGACTATATTTCAAAGAATGTCACAAATGCATATCTAAAAACTGAGATAGAAAGAGCACTTCAAATAAAAATTCCAGAAAATGTACAATCTACTCCAGCACCAGCACTTACTCAAGAACAAATGGAAGAAAGACTATGTCCTACATGTAAAAACAACTTGGTATTTGCAGAAGGATGTAGCGTATGTATAGAATGCGGATATAGCGGCTGTACTTCTGGCTAGATTTTTCAAATCAAAACTCTTTTAGTATCTTTAATTCTTGAAAGTACTATTGAATAAGAAAATCATTGGTGTTGCTATTGGAGCAGGAGCTGCAATAGCCATCGCAGTGACTTTCTTTGTATTGTTACCTCAATTACAATCTGGACATCCATCTATAATTCAACCAGCAAATTCTGTGCATAATCCAAAACTTGGTCTTGTTATCATGCCTCCTACCCAAAAACCAACTCTTGAAGAAATTAGAAATGCATATGCTCAAGCAGCATCAACAGGAATAGGGCGAAGCAATGTCTATCTCTCTTGGCCTATTATGGAACCAAGCCAGGGGACCTACAATTGGGGCTATTCTGATATTCTAATGGGATTAAACCGTGAACAAGGCCTTAATGTTACACTTTACTTTTCAGTAATAAATAACCAACTTTTAGGACCATTCCCAAGTTGGATGGGAAAACCACAACTTGATCAAAAACTTCAAGATCAAACAGTAACAACTCTTGATGCTATACTTTCAAAGTTTTCTTTCTCCTTGTCACAGGTGGAAGCAGTGTGCTCGCGCGTCGCAGCGCAGTTACTTTGCCCTGGCGCGGATTCTCCATCACCTTTGCGTTCCTATTACTCGTCCTGGCGATTCTGTCCTATCTCGGGCGCTTCGAGCGTTTGTTTGAGGATCACACGATCTTCGGAGGTGTGACCTACACGGATGCGCACGTCACGCTGACTGGAACTCTCGTTGTGTGTGCGGCGCTCCTTGTCGGCGCGGTGATCGCAGCC
>DATEZN010000128.1:0-5939 GCA_035255545.1 Nitrosotalea sp.
TACGTATGATCAATTCGGGCATTGTGTTTTTGTTTTTTATGCTAGCCATCACCTTGCTGCGCTTTTCTTTAGACAGGTTGTCCACCATGCAGTGATGGTAGAATAATGAGTTGATATTTCTTTTATTGTTGTAAATCAATATGGTTCTTCTGGGTTTTCCTGATTTTGTTTCAATCCAAGTGTCACGCCCTGTTGGCATAATGCAATATCCGATTGACAGTATAATCATAACGGTCTTGCTTGGACCCTTCTGTCGCTGGTTTAGCATTAGATAGGCCCCTCTACAGGATTTACAAGTCTCCATCTTGACATCAGGTGGCGGCCCATCTGTCACGTAATAGTAAATTTCTTCAAGTTTTGAACTGCATACTGGGCAACGATCCTAGATTTTAGACTCTTTTTCAATTCCCAATTTGCCACAGACAGACTTGCCAAACATTGTAACGAGGTGTTGCACTAATTGTTCGAGTATGCACTTTTGCATACGTATGCACTTTTGCATACGTATGCACTTCTGCATACCTAAACATCATCCAGAACACCATTGATCAACACTATGCCCACTCTCTGGATGGTCGTCTATGCTCTGGGATGACAGTCTAAAGTGAGTTATTTATTGCCATTTGGCTAGAACTGTTGCACAAGTAGGTCACAGTACCACCTTATTGCAGATAACCATGGGAGAAGATGACATTCGATTCATTATTGCTTGGCCTTCTGGACATGAGATTTCAGCTCTGCAATTAGATCGTCTTTTTGCTTGATGAGTAATCGAAGTTTCTGCATGTCATGCTTCATTACATTAGCATCTCGTTGAGCAAGTGCAATACCTGCATCAACTATGCCGCCTTTGAAAATATCTGCAAGAAGTTTCATTGCAGTCATCTTGATTTCATAGGCTTTGAGGCGTGGTGCAGCAAGCTCATCAGTAACTACTTTTTGGACTGTTCTAGTCGCACCCCCTTCGTCAATTACATCTGTAGTGATTATCTTACTTTGAGTCCATTTCCTATCTATTACGTCATCACATCCCTCAATTACAAAATCAATATGATCAAACATGTCTTCAATTATTCTATTATAATTGACAGTAGCTAGATTGACGACAAATTTGTTATCGTTATCAATGACAAGTAAATCACGCTGCAAAGTTTTTCTATCAATATCATATCCTTTCTTTCTCAGGCCCTCCAATAGATTCCATTGCTTTGGGACTTTGCCAGATCTATAGATGTCTTCACGGAGTAATAGGATATCAATTCTGCGTCTTTCAATCTCATCATCAGTCGCTCTATGACGTTCAGGCTTTGGAGGACAGTCATCAGGGATACGATTCTCTGGCGATAGTACTATGGGCCCCCCCTCGGGCCCCGTGTCGGATGCCCTCTCGGGCACTTCTGCAGGCATGGCCATGACTAGGATTTTATGTCCTTTTATGACCCATAAATCTAGGGAGTTAATAATAATGTACTTAGATCTTAATAATAATTGAATGTGAGTGGATACCACTCCCCCTTCCTAAATTTCTGGTGAAGGTGCATTTCTTTCAGACATTAGACATGAAAATAGTAGTTAATTGTCCATCAATAGATCAGATACAGTTCTTTTCCATTGTTTGGGACAAGTGCGACAGGTTTTTTGATAATTCTTTTAATTGTTTTACTCATTGTTATTTAGAATAGTTTTCAAGACAACTTGTCTCATCTGTCTCACCGTTCCGTAAAGTGACAAATTTGTGCACAATCTGATTGCTGATATTCCACTTTATTCCCTGATAGATGCGTACTTCACGCTTATTGATTCTCTTCTTGGAATCCTCAAGACCCGACATCTGTGCTTGGAACAAGGGATGGAAAACATTAGCACTTTTTGGCGGTTTGTTTTTTGCTTTGCAATAGTTGTAATAAATTTGATACACTTCGGATTTTATCACATAAGTATCAGATTCGGTCACAAAGCATTCTTTTGCAAAAGACTCAATCACTGTACTATTTTTTGACCAGTTATCTTGAATGTCTTCAACATCATAATGATTGAAAAAATCATCACGTTTAATCAAATGACGCACCACCACTAGAAGTAGATTCAGTATTCCCGACTTTTCATTTTCGTCAGATAATATGTCGTCCACAAATTGTCGATTCATTTTATGGATGCCATTACGTGCTAGCTCATTCTCCAATTCCAGGTCACTGAATTCTGGGAATTTCGTTCCAAGTTCCGCCTTTTGTTGCAGGTATAATTCGGATTTGACAAAGATCTGCGTCCATTGAGTCAATCTGATTCTTTTGAAAGTTGCAAAGGTCTTTTCCTTGATTTCTGGCAATTCATTTGCTGAAAAGAACATTTTTGCATGATTCACAAATGAATATGGATTCTCATATTTGCGTTCGATGTCAATTTCATCTCCAGACACGAGTGCCTTCAAAAGACCAAAATTATCAAGGGAGTCGTTTTCTATATCTGGAAATGTATTGATCAATTTGTTTTCAAGCCTTGCTTTTGCAAAGCGATTTTTGATGAAATCATGGATTGATACGGTGGAATAATTTTCTTTTCCGTAAAACCAGTTCAAAATTGTAAAAAAGGTGGATTTTCCATTATTGCCCGCACCTGTCTCAAAGAACAAAGATTCTAGTTTTGGTGAATTTTTTATAAGACCTGTTGAAAAAGCCTCCATTTTATCGATATAATCCCATGGTAAAGGCAATGCAGTTTGTAGAAATTTTACGAACTTTACTGATCGTGCCTTTGGATCAAAAGTGACTGGAATTCGTGTCCTGAATAGTTTACTTGGATTATGTGATGTTAACTGTCCTGTTCTTACATCTAGTATTCCGTTGTTTACACAGATTTGGAATTCGTTTACATCAAAGTCTACTCTTGGGGTATAGGTTATCTGCTTGATCTTTTCTATTATCTCTTTAATTTCATGAATTCGTAAATCTGGATTAATTTGCAAAAGTATTTTTTTGATCTTGTTTTCACCGTTTGAGACATACACTCCATTCTCATAGTATAAAATCTCGTTGTTGTCTTCAAGCGTTCTAATGAAACACTGGCCAAAAACCTGCTTTGCGTATTCAACATATGTCGTTTCTTCTTTTTTTGATTCGGGCTGACGACCATTGAGAAACTCTATTCCTTTGCGATCGTCATCAATTAATGTGCAACCTTTTTTGTAGTGTTTGTTGATTTCCTCGAGTTCTGTTCCATCGATGATTTTATTGTTACATGACACACAAATCACTGACGGGTAGAATTTGCTTTCAACTTTATCTAATGGGTTAAACAACTAATTCGTCTCCCCGTTTCAAATTGAATCCGAGTGCAAACTTACCTTTCAGCCAGTCATCATATTCTGATTGTGTTAGTAGTCCGGACTTTTTTACCTCGTCTCGACATTTTTTACAGTTGATATCAAAAAAGAGCCAGTGCTTCTCGTTCAAGCAAGTCATTCTTCCAACTTCCTTTCTGTCACACTGTTTGAACCCGCATACACTTTGTCTCTACTATTTTCCCTTTCGAGCAAATCAAATGCAGCATTGATGAGTTTGTCTCCTCCACGAGTAAACTTCTTGCCGGTTATTTTCTCAATACGATCAATGGTTTCGTCTCGTATGTAGATCTGTGCCATAACTTAACATCTCGGCAACTAATTAAATCACTACTACACTTGCTAGTGTAGTAAAATGAAAGAGACTTTTGATGATGATAGATTTACAGTATCTCTAAGAGACAGTACAAAATATGAAGATGCAATATACAAAGCTTTACAGCGAGAAAAAGAATTCAGTTATACTGATTTACATAATGAAGTGAGAGAAATAATACCGTGTAACGATGTCACTTTTTCCCGACATCTTAAAAGAATGGTGGAACAAGGAATTGTAATTCATGAAAAGAAAGGGTCTCCTTATCAATTAGATCCAGAAATTAAAACACAACATCTGACAGTCCAAAAACTGAACGCTCAATTAATTTCAATATATGATGCGAGAACTAAACATCATCATGAATTATTAGATAGTTACAAAGAATTGTCTGCTAAAACAAAAAAATTGTCTGCTAAAACAAAATTGACAGATGATGATCCAAGATGGGCAATCGTGGAATTCTTTAGAAGAACCTCTAATGGATTACTCAAGATGTATCTTATCGTTACATTCATGGCAAACTCTAACAGTCAACCGCCTGTGGTAGAACGAGAAGGAACTTTACTATGTAGTCACATTCTAAAAAATATCAGAGATTTATTTGAAAAATTGAATCAGATTGATCCTGTGTTACACCAAATAGTTTACAACTCGACGATAAAAACAATAGGCAAAATTGCCCCAGCTATTTAATCGTGGACAAGTAACATCTACGTTATGCGTTTTAAATTGATGTTAATTTCGTGTTTTCTTTATAATTCTTAATACCTTCTTTTATCATGTCTTTTTTTAGCTGACCAATGATTTCTTCTTTGAGAGAGTCCAGAATATCAGAATTATTGATCTTTAACGCATTAGAATAGGATTGTTTTGCCTGGTTTGCTTTGGTTTCCTCAACTTGTTTTGTTAGCTCTTCAATTTTTAGTCTCAGTATCTTTTGAGCGTCAGATTCTCTAATTTCCAGTTGTTTCTTTAGTCTAATATTCTCAGCCTCTTTGCGTTCAGCATTATCTATGGTAAGATTAGGCACTGCATTGAGATATTCCTCAACCAATTCCAATACATGAGTTTTGAAATAGTTCTTGTCTAGCTTGATTAATCCCGTATGCCCCATCATGTTCTCTTTTTTTATCAATGCCCCCAATGGTGAATCCTTTGAAATTGAATTTTTATTCATCTTGTTGAAAAAGCGCCTAAAGCCATTCATAACTGGAATTTCATGTCTCCTTTTGTCCTTAGTTAGAGGAGTTCTAAAACCAGATTTTTTCAATACTTTTTCTATTCTGGCTTTGATAGCTGTTGGTTCCAACATTATTGGCAAATCCCCCTCTTTTTTGAACACAGGTTCTGTAGGTTTTGGTTCTCTGCCTACGTCCATTGTCCAGGTCTTGTGCCAATTTTGAAGTGAATGATATGCCTCAGGTGTTATAAATGCAGGATAGAAACTAGAAGTGCCTTCATATATTTTCAATATTGCACAAATGACTTTGGCATTTTTTTCTTGCGATTCAGTTATTTCCAATCTAATGTCATCATCAATTTTGTAAACTGGTATGACATCTTGCCATTTAAGACGCATACCGCCCTCTCGTATACCAGAACTTGATGCAATCAACATGATTGTCTTATCCATTGGACCCTTTGCGAAATCCAACAGTTGTGCAATCTCTTCTCTTTCATATCCCCTACCTTCAGAGTTGTTATCTTGCTCCGGAAATGTTGCATAGATCCGTTTCCAAACTACTGGGACACCATTCATGTCCAAGAGTTTCTTTAATGGCTTGAAATAATTTCCAAATGAAGATGGGTTGAGATAATTCTTGTCTTCTTTTGGAAGGGATGTTCTTTCTTTTAGCTTCTTGGCAAGTGCCAATAACAAATTGATTGTCCAGTCTGGGTCTTTCTTTGCTTTTCTGACAAATTGGTTAGCTCGTTGTTGAAAAGTTCCTTCCAAAACAGTTTCATAAATATCACACAGGACACTGGAGAGATACCGCGTATAGCGCTCTTTGGTATCTGGAGACTTGCAACCCTCATAGAACAGATCTAAGGGGTTCTTTTCCACTTGTTCGATATCTGCAATATGTACTTTCAAGGCTTGTTTCTCATTCCTAATGGAACCATAAAAAGAACTCTAGAGTAGTGGATCGGGCCGGATTTGAACCAGCGACCCCCGCAGTGTGAGTGCGATATCCTAACCAGGCTAGACTACCGATCCAGATTTATTTTTCAAAGTAGGATTATTTAGTTCTTGAATTATCATACATGTACACTACATTTTGT
>DATEZN010000129.1:0-10846 GCA_035255545.1 Nitrosotalea sp.
ATAATAATAATATGTAAAAATTATACATTATCTTTCATTAATATCAAAATATCCGAATTTGTATATTGTAATCTCCCACATTAATTTATTTTTTTCAGTCGATGATCATGAGACAAAATCAAATTTGATCTTCTGAAATAATATTTCTTGATTTATTTTTTAAAATTATTTTCCAAACTTTTCTTTGAACAATTTTTTTCAAAAATTTTTTTATCAAATTATTTTTGTCGACTTGTACATAACCTTTAAATACATTTGTTCTGCAGAACCCGCATTAAATAAAATGGAACAATGTCCACTTTGTTGTGAATTCCAGCAGTCGAATCAGGCACTGGTTATTCACCTAAAGAAAATCCATCCACAGAGAAATACTGCAATTCAAATAATGCAATAGGACTCTGTGCGGGGGTTAGTCGTAGGATGTATCCAATCATGGTTATCCACGAATTTTTAGTTTTTTATTAAAATGAAGACCAAGCTTGTGCTGAACTGGTGTTCTATGTTTTGTCAGCTAAATTTAGCATACTGTGAACCGTATTTCACACCTGAAATTAAAAACCAACTTTATCAGTGGTAACCATGACAACATTTTCGAACAATTGGCAAAGACAGCACACACCAAGCATTGGTGAAAAATTTAATGATGTAATAAAACCAAAAGGTGCACTAAAACCAAGATTAGAGACTGGAATAAAAAGACTCCAAACTCAAATTGTAAAACTTGATGGAATGATCACAAAGCTAAAACAAAAAGATGAAAAGTTATTCAAAAGAATTGTAATTGCAACACAGAACCATGATATGACTGCAAGTAAAGTTTTATCAAAAGAACTAGCTGAAGTTAGAAAAGTAACAAAGCTTTTAGGAAATGCTAGGATTGCTCTAGAACAAATCGAGCTTAGATTAACTACATTCCACGACCTAGGAGATACTGTAGTAACTATCATGCCTACAATAGGCTTGATGAAGAACCTCAAATCTTCTCTAGTCAAATTTATGCCAGAGGCTGATCATGAGCTATCTGGAATGACTGAAATGCTTGGAGGTCTTATGACTGACACATTCCATAGTGGCGACTTTGGAATCGACTCAAATGCATCAAGCGAAGAATCTGACAAGATTCTCCAAGAGGCTTCCGCAGTTGCCGAGGCAGAAATCAACGACAAATTGCCTTCAACGCCTGCGGATCAATCAGCTTCCACAACACGTTTCGTCTAGATTATCTTATTGTGTGATAGTCTATAGCGGAAGTATATTTTGTACAATACTAGTGATATCACTAGTACTGCAGAAGCAGATAGAAACATAGTGGCATATCCTAGAAATTTTGTCAATTCTCCTGTAACAAGAGAGCCGGCAAACACTCCTATGCCTGTTATTGCACTGTTTACCCCCAGATATTTTCCCTCAAATCCTTGTGGAATACTCTTGAAAAATATCACAGAGCTAGATGTACTAAATATTGAAAATGCAATTACCATCATACAAGCCGATGTTATTGTAACTGGAAAACCCAAAGTTCCTGTCATGAAGAACAATGAGACAGCTGGAATCATTACTGCTAAAATTCGTGGTATGTGCGCTAGAATGGTTGATCGTTCTTCTCCAAATTTTGATATTATCTTTGGAGCAATGAAGAATACTAGTAACATGGTTATCATTTGAATTGTATAATTCAAGAAGACATCAGCATTTGAAAAATTCTGATTTTTCAAAAATGGCGTCCAGGCAGTAAAATACATGTTACTTCCAAAATAGAAAAAAAATGAAGCCAGATAGAATATGCCTATTTCATTACTTATTCTTCCCTTGAATAGCGTAATTATGTGTCTGAAATCATATACTTCTAGAATTTTTGGAAAAACAAAATGGTGATGACTAATTGAGTAGCGTAGGCCATACAGGGAGTGGGCAATACTGCTTCTCTCAATATGAACACCATCATCATCCTTCACAGATATGCTCAAAATCATGGATATGCCGCTTGATACAGCACATATCAAAAAGTATGGTCTGAGATTAAAATAAAAACTTCCAATTGTTCCAATTATCATAGCAACTAACATTCCAAGTGTACTGATAATCGATGTTCTAGCAAATAACCAACTCCAGAGATTTTTTTGTACTGATTCCATTACAAGAAGCTGGGTAACTGGGCTTTTTGCAACCATGAAAAATCCAAGTACTATTGCTAATCCATAAAGAATGTAAACAGAATTGGTAAAATACATGCCAAGACTACAAAGCAAAACAAAAACTGATGATGTAACAAGTATCAGTCTTTTAGAATGAAATCTATCAATTATTTTCCCCCATACTAGTGAGCCAATAGCTATTGAGCCATTTTGCAGGGCAGATATGATAGCTACTTCTCCTATACCGCCTCCAAGAAATATTACGTATAATGGAATTACAGTGCTTAATCCCTGAGAAGTAATCTGAGACGGTAACAAATACCACATCCATCGTTTATTTTGAAGTTGCATCGTTCTAGGTAATCAGAGACTAGACATTATTGTATAATGCATTTGAAAAATTTCCATAGTTTTGTCTATTCTTTGATGTTTATGGAAAAAATTCTATCATGCAGAAGTGTGGGTATCACACCTTGTGAGTGTGATACACTCAAAGCATGTTGACCTTTGTCATCATTTTCCTTCGGGGGTGCCTTGGGATGCTTTATGTGGAAAGATTTGTTCTTTACACATCACACATTGCTTGCATGATACCTATCTTGGGAGGATGTCCTTTGATAGGGAGTATTAGTACGTGAATAAAACATTTAAAGTTTGTGTCAAATTTCATCTTAAATTTTTGAATTTTCTTGATTATTCAAAGTTGTTAGATACTTTTTCAAACATATCTAAAATTTCTCTATAAAGCTTTTATGATATGACGACGTAATCTAGTCATGAAAAAGGATGGGGATGTGTATCAGCTTATTTACGAATCAAATCTAGACAGCAAACTAGAGCAGATTCTAATTGGATTGGTAAAAGACAATCCTTCTCCAAAGATCGAATCAATAATTCAAAAGTTCCTTCTATATGTTCAACATTCTACAGAAAATTTCTGGACTACCTATTACAGTGCAAAGACATACGAAGAAAAACTAGATTGTTACTATCAATACTCCAAAAACCAGTGTCTTGCAACTGAAGTGTTGGTAAGAGATCTAGGTTCATTGTCATCTGATGATGAAATAAAAGAAAATCTAGACGCACTAGTAAAAGAGAGTTTTACATTCTAGGTTAGAGAAGACTCGGCCTTTGGTCTAGTCTCTTTGAATTTTGCAATCTTGCTACCTTCTTCATTTACTACTTGATCAATATTGATCAGTCTTTCTCGCAGGCTAGTTATCATTACCGCAACATCATCTGCTTCTTTTTCAACTTCACCTCTTTTCTGTTGTAGTGTCTTGATGCCCTGTTTTTCTTCTTCTATGTATTGACCTACTTTGACAAGTTTCTCCTTTAGATTTTTGATATCAACTGATTCATCCTCGATATTTTTTTCTAAACTAGTTCGCTTGTCTTTGAGATCCTTGATCATTAAACCTACATAGTCTATGGCTTCTTCTAACTTGGTTCTCTTGTCCATCAATGCCTTGATTCCTATATCTTCGCCTGATGTGCTCATACGAGTTTGTTGAATAGGTTCCGGTATTTTTACTTGTTCTGAAGGGCGAAAACGGGATTCTTCTATGACTTCGGACGTCTTTACATTGCCTCCTTCTGGGTCATATTGAAAAACCTTGCCTGATTGGTTAGCGATCTTGTCCTCCATTCCTGAAGAAGTAGATCCGAATTCATCCTTTTTCTTTCGGAATTTGTCAAACATATCGCTTATGGATTATTGTTGTTTTTAATATATAAAAAGTTAATAAGTAAAAAACTAGTTTTGAGAAGTTTGGATGTGGCCTATTGAACATTTTTAGTCAAAATGGGCTATAATGGAGATTGAGATATATTTAGAGACCTGAATCTTTGGTTCGAGTTACTTGAAGAATGAAAAAGTAAACCTGCTTCCAATAGTAGAAGATATCATTGGATTGGATAAAATGATGCGATTTGCTGCGATAATAGATCTAAAAGGAAACATATCTGAAGCAATAATGAAGGAAGGAAAAACCTCGTTAAAATCACAAAAGGAAGAAGAACATTTCTGTAAACAAGTAGCAACAAGGAGAAAAATTAGACAACACTTTGACAAAAGCCTTGGACCGGTAAATTATGTACACATTGAGCGTCAAAAAATTACTCAAATTGTCATCTATCCAAAACGTAAGACTGTCTACGTTACAATGGAGCCAGATATGGACATAAAACGAAAGTTAGAAATTGTAGAATTAATCAAAAAGAAAACTGCAAAATTATAACAAATAAGGATAATTTCTCCAGATAGCTACGAATTTACTTTATTGTTACTACTCTTCATCTATTATGATAGTAACAAAAGCGCTGATCCATCTATGTAATCTTATTTTTGTATCATGATCTAACTTGATTTCTATCTCCCCCGCTTCTCAACAACTAGAAAATTGATCGTTCCAAGGCATGAAACTGCTGTTCCGCTATGCGTTCCGCTATGAAATTTCATGCTGTCCCTGATAAAACATCAATACTATAACATCTCATGTCAAAACAACAATACAGGTCCGAAATGGGCATCATAGCCGATATCCTTGGTGTTACCATGGATGGAGGAATCCAAGGAGTGATTGTCTCCGCTATATCCAGAAGAGCAAATCTATCGCATTACGCTGTGCTTGAGAAATGTCAAAAATTGATAGATGCAGGATTGGTAGAATCAGTGAAATCCGATAGAAACAGGCTTTTCAGGGTCACAGAGAAGGGAATCAGGTTCTTCCAGGAATTTCAAAGATTCCAAGGTGTAATGCAGGGCCTCAATCTCAGGTATTAAGAAATGTATCTGGAATACCAGATGATTGAGACACAAAAAGTATTGCCGGAAAGAATACTTTTTGTAAGGATCAATCATATTCTCACAACAATGGTAAGGGCTCCAGTTGTAGCAGTATGCTTTGTTTTACTCACTCTTTCTTCCTTTGTCCAGTACGCAATAGCTAGTCCCAAAGTTCTTGATTTTACAGTTTATGCAGATGGGACAACTCATGTTTTCTATCAAACCAACGTAGATTCTCAGTCAGCAAATTTCAGTCTGAATGTATATGGTAATAATATAGAAAATCTTGTTGCACAGGACGAAAATGGAACACTACTTTCAAGCAAAATAAACACAAATACTGTAACAATAGCAACTCTGGGAGCTTCTACAATAAAGATAGATTATGACACTCCTGATTTGATATCAAAGAATGGAAGGACATGGACTTTTCATGTAGATTCTCCTACTGATTATTCTATAATGTTACCAAAAAATACAGTAATTGTTGGAATGAGTGCATCTCCTTTAAACATGCAAATAGTTGATGATCAATCACTCATATCATTGCCAAGTGGCTCATCAGATATCGATTATGTTTTTGGTGTATTGGGCACAAGCCAGACTGCTACTTTGGCAATTCAAAAAGCTCAAGATTTTATTAATACTTTGAATTCTACAGGTGTGAAAACTCCTATGGCTTTAGCAAAACTTCAGGAAGCTCAATTTGATTTTAATCAAGGCAAGTATTCTGATGCAGAATCTCTTGCTAATTCAGCAAAGAATCTTGCTTTACAAGAACAACAAACCGCCATTTCAAAACCATCTACTAATTCATCTGGTAATTACACATCAGTCGGTTCATCTAATGATTTGTCAATCTATCTTTTGATTGGAGGAATTGTTGCAGCAGGAGCAGCTGGAATCATAATTATGAAAAAGGCAAGATCAGCCAAGATCACAACTCCTAGTACAATTCCACAAAACAGTGATGATATTCCATCAGAAAAGGAGACAATTTACAAACTCAAACCAGATTTACGTCAAGATGACAAGGAAATCATAGCATTCATTTCTGAGAAAGGAGGTCAAGTGTACGAGAGTGAGTTACGTAAGAAATTCTTGATGCCACGAACAACGATGTGGCGTGCTGTCAAACGACTAGAAAGAGAAGATGTTGTTGAAATAGAAAAAATTGATCAACAAAATCTCATTAAACTTCGTAAAATGGAGGATCAAAAATGAAGAGTCTGACAATTTTCATTATAGCACTAGTTGTGACATTAATCTTGAATGGTCCAATCCAATCCTACGCAGATCCTCAACTTGATACATTAGTGAGCATTGCTACACAAGCACAAAACAATCTTAACATCAGCATATCTCAAATTCCTGATGTTTCTAATGAAATTATTTCTCTATATGATCAAGGTTCTAATGAAACAGATGCCCTAACCAAGGCAGTAAATGCACAAGATGTCGCATCAGCCAAACAACATTTCCTTTCTGCAATGAATTTCTTCAAGATCACAAATGATAAGATAAATTCTCTTAATGAAACAGGAACAAATGACCAACAACATGTAGATGTGATACAATTACAAAGTGAGATCACAAGATTAGAAAAGTTTGATGAAACACTTCAATCTATAGCAATAACTAATCATATTGATTTTAACTTTACACAATCTGATCAATTAATCAAACAAGCAAAACTAGATCTTGATACCGGAAAAATTGATGAAGCATCTAAATTGATTGTATCTATAAACCAATTTCTAAATAATGCTCATGATTCTCTTACAGAAGTTGCAAAACAACGAACCTCTGATAGAGCAAAAGATTTCAAATAAATTGATGAATTTGAAAAATGACAATCTAATATCTATCTCAAATTATGACTGTAGTTTTTGAGATGAATCTCCATAATCAAAGATATCTCTAATTCTACATTAAACAAAAATTTGAAAAACATCTCAAATCTATAAAAAACATCCATTGTGAAATATCGAGCCAGAAGTGATTTTTCATATTTGTTCAAGTTTATGACTGAAAATGATGGAAAATCACTATTCTCCTACGTACACGGATTTTACATAAAATTCATATAGATTTTTACCAGACCCAAGAGCGATGGCTTCAAAGCAAATTTCTGTAGGCGTGGGAATTCCAATGATAATAGTTGGCATTATACTTGCTTTCATTTTAGCATCATTACAAGCTGATCTAAAGGATACTGTGGAATTTGTGGGAAGTCTTATCGGAATTCTGGGAGTAATAATTTTCATAGCTGGATTCTTTTCAAGAACAGAACCCCAATTGCATTCTAAATCTTCATA
This sequence comes from Nitrosotalea sp., assembly GCA_035255545.1. GTDB lineage: Archaea > Thermoproteota > Nitrososphaeria > Nitrososphaerales > Nitrosopumilaceae > Nitrosotalea. Next base: position 7,245 of record DATEZN010000129.1, read on the forward strand.
GCTCCAATCGATAAGAGATGTTGGATAGACGCCCAAAAAGTATTATCGTCAATTTGCCCTGAATACCATTGTTTCACATTTCCCTTTAACCAATTTGGAATTTTTACAATGTCTGATTGACTAATTGATGGTGTTTTGATTATGCCTTGGCTTGCCACATATCTGACTGATTGAGAAAAGTCTTTTTTGTCCAAGATTCCCTCAGCCCACCAAATGGCCGTATTTTTTATCCAGCTAGGTAAAATGTTCTTGTTTGTTCCACCATAAAGTGCAAATTTCTGTATACTATTTTCTGCCTTATCTACAACATAGATGTTATCTGATGCATCAATTGCAAGACCAACTGGTTGTTCAAACCCATCTTGTCCATTTTCTTTCATATTCCAACTCCAAAGAAAGTTTCCATGAGAGTCCAATTTCTGGATTCTATGATTACCAGTATCTGCCACATAGATATTATCTTTAGAATCAATAGCTATTGCAGATGGATTGTCAAATCTACCATCCTCATCTCCTATGGAGCCATACCAATTTAGAAATTTTCCAATTCTAGAATATTTTAATATTTTATCATCTACTGAAATGGCATACAAATTATCTTTAGAATCAAATGCTAATGCTCTGATGCCTGAGAAACTTGCTCCATCTGCAGATGACGAGTCTATCTTATCTTCATAGGTGCCTTTAGTGTCAAACAGTTGAATGGATTCTAGTTCCATATCACCTACAACAAGATCACCACTATGATCTGAATTTATGGCAGTTGGTATTTGGAACATGCCAGGATTATTTCCATATGTACCCCAAGAATAAATAAAACTTCCAGTCTTGTTGAACATGATTATTCTGGAATTTCCACTATCTGTTACATACACATAATTTTCATTTACAAATATGCCTGACGGATTTTTGAATTGTCCATTTGATGAACCTGTATCACCCCATGAGACAAGCAGTTTATTTTTATCATCAAATTTCTTTATTTTCGAATTTCCCGAATCTACAATGTATGTATTATTATCATGATCAATGGCAATACTAGTTGGAGAGTCAAATGTTGTCGAATTGATTGCTGAAACAAAAGTAGGAATGTTGTATTGAACTGCATCTAGTGCATTTCCACTGTCAATTGGTGAACCATCTACGTAAAAAGATGAGTTTTTTATAATTCCATCATAATTCACATACAACTCCCATACCCCTTTGCTGTCATTTTGAGTAATCTTATGAGGTATGATAATTTCAGTTGCATTCATTGGTAATGATATCGCTGGACTTGTGTGACCGTTAGGATCTGTAACCCATGTGCTTATTGAATTTGTAGTAATATTTGATATCTGTATTTCAAAGTTAGCAATTTCGCCTGGTCTATAATTTAATTTATTTGGAAATATATCTAACTTAATGTTAGGTAGCTCTAGGGGATTTTGAACTATTTTAAAGGAACCCATCTTTGTTATGCCAGCATAATCAATTTCAAAATTGTAAGTACCAATTATTTTAGGTAAATTCTTGAGTGTCAGAGTATACAGTACAGATTGTGGATAAAACTGACTGCTAGTGGTATTTCCTAAAGGATCTGTTATTTTTATGGTACCGCTTGATGCTGTTACCTTACTAAATGTCAAATCAAGTCCTACATCGTTTCCTGGATAATAAGTGGGTGAATTCGTTACTGAAATCTCCATTAGTTTGTTTATGTCACCTAAAAGAAATGGTACGTATTTGATAGAATTAAAGTATTGAATTTTTAAATTATATAATCCTGGAGGATTGTATTTAGCAAATTGTAGCATTGGGAGATGATATGTTATACTTGGTTGATCTGCTTTTACCTCAATTTCTGTTACTCCGATTACCTCATTTCCATCCTGATCATAAAAATCAAGAAAATAGGAATGTGCAAATTTAGCATATGGACTATAGTAAGATGAAGTAATGTTAATGTTCATTGTGTCCGGTTCATAGTATGTTATTTTGTCTGTTATTACAGTTAAATCAAGAGGCTTGACATTAACATGAACTGTCTGATTGCTACCTTCATATTCGTAATTAATTGACCATGAACCAAATTCATTATCATTAGCACTTCGTATAATTTGGTGTATTGCTTTTCCTGACCTTATTTGTTGATCTAATACTCCTGATATTGTTGAATTATCAGGTTTGTGGGCAATCCAATTTACCTGACCGCCGTTATACCCTTGAATTGTAACATTGACCTTTATCCATTCATTTGCACTAAATTCTTGTTTTGTAGGAATGGCACTTATTGTTAAAGCACTTGCATCTTGATGAACAACAAATGGTAGAACCACAAGTAAAAATAAGAAAATTAATTTTTCCACTGCTAATTATTGTATTTACTATTATATTCACTTTGGCAAAAAATCATTCATAAGAAGATCCAATTAAATAATGAACAAGCACAGATCGAATACTTGAACGTAAGACTTTATGAGATATTCACATCTGTTGAAGGGGAAGGAATCCTGTATGGCACAAAAACTCTCTTTGTAAGATTATCAGGATGTCCTTTCAAGTGTTTTTATTGTGATACCAAGGGGGCACTTCCAATGAATTCTGGGAAAGAATATTCCATTGGCAAAGCAAAAGAATTAATCAAAAAGAATCTCAAGAAAAATACATACAAGGTTAATTTTACTGGCGGAGATCCACTCGCTCAGTCAAAAGCTGTTGCGGAATTGGCAAACTTTGTTCAAAGCAAAAAAATTCCTACTTATCTAGAATCATCTTGTTATGACTCATCCAAGTTTGCAGAAGTTCTTCCTTACATCAATTTTATAAAAATCGAATTTAAAACTCCAGACTCTGGCTTTGTTGATTTAAAACATTATTCTAAACTTTTAGAAAATGAACTTGAGTGTCTAAGACTAGCTAAAAAATCAAAGAAAACAACATACGTAAAAGTGGTAATAAGTTCAAAGACGCAATTAGGTCCATTCAAGAAGCTTCTTAAACAGATATTCCAAATAATGTCGAAAACAGAACTTGCAGGATTTATAATACAGCCTACGTATGGTATTTCCGAACCTAGTTTGGAACAGCTATTTAGCTTTTACGATTTAGTTTATGCCTACAATGATCAAGTTAGAATAGTACCACAGCTTCACAAGTTCATAGGTGCACCTTGATGAATAAAGAAAGAGTAAAAAAATTAATTCGCGAAATAATTGCAGAGATAGGCGAAGATCCAACAAGAGAAGGTCTAGTTGATACCCCTAGTAGAATAGCGGATATGTATGAAGAGATCTTCAAGGGATATGAAGGAGAATCAGAACTGTCAGTAAAGTTTTCTGAGGATTCTGATATTGTAATTGCAAAAGATATCCAATTTTATTCAATGTGCGAACATCACATGTTACCATTTTATGGAAAAGTAAGTGTAGCATATGCACCAGATGGTAAAGTATTTGGAATATCTAAGTTGGTTAGACTTGTGGAAAAATATTCTGCTCGGTTACAAATACAGGAACGAATTACAAAAAATATAGCTGATGAACTATACTCAGAAGGAGTCCACGTTGACCTTCATCCCATGCGAACGGCAAGTCACAACGTAGCCCTCAAGCCTTCCCGCG
>DATEZN010000130.1:0-7721 GCA_035255545.1 Nitrosotalea sp.
AGAAGAAAGAAGATTTGAATTGCAACAAAACTGGGATCAAATGGTGACCATGTGGAAGAGTGGAGACAAGCAAAAACTCGAACAACATATGGAAGCAAACAAGTCAATCATGCCATCAATGATGTTCATGGGAATAATGGACATGATGATGTTCTCATCAATGATGGGTTTTATGGGCATGGCAATGACAAGTTTCATACCAGACCAGTACATGGGCAGCGGTCAAGACATGAGTGGAGGACAAGATACCGGTTCAGGACAAGACGTAGGTGGACACGATGCAGGTTCTGGACAAGACTTTAGCGGTGGAGATTTTCACGGTGATGGCGGCCCAGGAGACATGGGCGGCTTTGATGTTAATTTCTAAAACTAGACCCTTGAAAAATAGAAATTAAAAAACGGTTTTTATTTCCAAAAGATGGAAATTATTTTTTACTTGTATTGCATTGGCATTGAGGATGTCATGTTCATACCAGTCATGTTAGTCATTTTCATAGTGCCGTTCATTGTACCCATGTCGTTCATGTTACCATTCATGGTACTATTTGTATGAAATGCAGAATCACCCGCAAGTGCAGCCATGACATCTTCTCCATACGGAGCAGAGCCAATTTTACCAGTAGTTACTTTTTGTGACGCCCATATTGCATCGATCCATGCAGTGTGTTCACCAGGAACGCATACATGATCACCGCAAACTACGCTGTGGCCAAAGCTTGCAGTCGATATGGTGTCAAATTTAGTACTTTGTGTCAGAGCATTAGCTTGTGGAACAAATACTGCGATGACTGATGTCAAAAGCACAGATGTTGTAAACAAAAGTAATGCCAATTTTTTAGACATGTTTTAGTTTGACGGATTGGCATATAAAAGAATTATGATAAATTGATTCATTCGATAAAAAGAGATTAGTGGTAAATCCACTGGAATTATTTTGTACCATTCATAGTGTGCATGGTCATGTTATTCATGTTCATACCATTTCCACTATTAGGTGTAGTTTCTACCATACCTGCTCTTTGTGACTGCCATAGTGTGTTTATCCACTGTGCATGTTCACCTACTGCGCAAAGATGGTTGCCGCATACTTTACTGAAACCATGACTTGCTGTTGTAGGAGTGTCGTCTCTTATTGAAAAGTCTCTTTGGATCAAAGCATTTGCTTGTGGCAAACTAGCTACTAACACAGATGTCATTATAACAGATACAGTAAGCAAGAGTAATGCTATTTTGCTAGACATCGACTTCGCTTCGCTTACGGTATATAAAAGATTTATGAATCAAAGCTCAGTGAAAAATTGTGGGACCAAACACCATAAAGAAACAGATATCAATAATTCGTAAGATGGATTTGACATGACAGCGCAAATAGGTACAAAAAGTCCAGATCTCCAAGTATCAGAATGGATTCAAGGTTTACCAACTAACATTGACAAGGAAAAAGACAATGTCATTCTAATCGAAGTATTTCAGGTCAATTGTCCAGGTTGTTTAATGTATGGAATTCCACAAGCAATTGACATTTATCAAAAATACAGAAAAGAAGGTGTTACAGTTCTTGGAATAGCAACAGCGTTTGAAGATTTTGATAAAAACACGCCAGAGAATCTGAAATTATTACTTACAGAAGGCAAGGTAATAGGTGAGACTCTAAAAGCACTTGGTCAATACAACCAGCTAGTTGACGGAAACAAGATTCCATACAAGATACCATTCCCAGTTGCAATGGACTTGCTCAAAAAAGAAGACGGGCCAGCCAGCCAATCTAAGATAGATGAAATCATTAAAGCAAATGTTCCAGGTTACGAATCCTATAGCGAGAGTCAGAAATTAGAAATAATTGAACGTGTAAAACAATATCTCAAGAGCAAAGAATATTCAGCATACATCTTTGATGAATTTGCATTACGTGGTACACCATCAACAATATTGATTGATAAAAAAGGAATACTGCGGGATGTTGCATTTGGAACTAATGACTTTTTAGAAGAGAATATTAAAAAATTATTGAATGAATAATTTTTGTTAGTTTAGAATGGCAATTGTTTTCACATGTACACGTCCTTTGATGAAACAACCTTTGACAAGATAGTCACACTACTCAAGTCACACCAACCTGAATTTGTATCAGGAGAGAAACTTAGCAAGACTTTATCACTGAGCAGAGCAGCAATTTGGAAAAATATCAAAAAACTGCAATCACTTGGATACAAGATAGAATCAAGACCAAAAATAGGTTACAGGTTACAGACAAGTACCAATCTTCTTTTACCATGGGAAATATCAGATGGACTCCAGACAGATATCATTGGTAGAAAAATATATTATTTTGACAAGATTGATTCAACGCAGAATTTTGCACTAGAGCTCGCTCAAAAGCCCCATGAAAACGGCTCTCTAGTCATAGCAGAGAGACAGACACAAGGAAGAGGTAGACTAAATCGAAAGTGGGTTTCGCCAAAGGGAGGAATATGGATGTCCATACTTTTAAAGCCAAATTTTGAATCATCATACACATCACTACTTCCAATGGTCACATCCCTTGCTCTTGCAGTTTCAATTGAAAAGACCTTAAAGATAAAAACAGAACTAAAGTGGCCAAATGACCTTACGATAAAGGGAAAGAAAATTGCAGGCATACTAATTGATGCATCAATAGAGTCAAACAAGATAGATTACATCATAATTGGAATAGGAATTAATTTTAAAATCAAACCAGAGACTATAACAAAATCAATCAAGAACAATCAAAGAAATTATGGTATTACAACCCTGATAAAAAAAGATCAAAAGGAAAATCCTGTAGAACTAGTACAACAATTTCTGTTTGAGCTTGAACAAAGCTATAACAATGTAGTGTCGGATTCCATCAGACAAATTAGAAAAGAATGGTCCAAGAGATCATCTACAATTGGAAAAAATATTACTGCAACAACAACCACCGGAATTCTAAAAGGTAAAGCAATAGGAATAGACAAGACAGGAGCATTACTCTTGTCAAACAAAGGCAAAGTACAGCGTCTGTTAGCCGGAGATATCACTTACAAAAACTAGCAAAATTTCACTTGTGAGATATAAGAATAAGACTTGTACCTATGAGAATTCCTGCCATGATCTCCATCCAATGTGGAAGAAGCAGTCGTCTCACAATAGTTTCACCTGCTCCTTGTATCATATCACAACGGTTTGAAATTCGTTATAATAGTGTTTTATCAGCTAGAATTGTTAAAACTCAGCTAACTGGTGTTTTAGATCTACAAAAAGATCTAAATAATCTGCGATATCAACATACGCGCATTTTTAATAATTGCAAGATCTCAGATATGTATTGAATATTTGTTGGACAAACACAGATAATTTTGATGATGCAGAAATTGTCATTGTTGGAATTCCTGACGAATCAAAGTCCCATGCACTTCGCAAAGGAACATCAGATGCACCACATAAGATAAGAGAGATTTCGTCAATAAGAGACACATACAAGCGCGGAGATGAGATATCTCCTGGCTTGCCCCTAGATGAAATTACAAAAAAAGTTTACGATTACGGAAACATAGAACGAAGCCAGATTGAGTATACAATAGACAAAATTGTCTCAAGTTCCAAGATTCCAATATCAATTGGAGGAGATCATTCAATATCAATTGAGATAATCAAATCAGTCTCAAAAAAATACGGCCCTCTGTCGTTGGTATACTTTGATGCACATCCAGATTTCATCAGTTCCATTCATGGATACTATGGTTCTGTCTTCAATGATGTTTTACCATACATTGATGTGAGTTCAAGCGTCCAGATAGGAATCAGAACTCCTGAAAAAGAAGAAATTGATAATATCAAAAAATATGGCCTCAAGGTAATCACCCCGTTTGACATCATTCGCGATGGCATACAAAAAACAGAGGAGACAATTCTCAATAAAATAGGCAAGAATGTGTACGGGTCACTTGACATGGATGTAATTGATCCAGCATTTGCACCAGGAGTTTCCGTTCCAGTTCCCCTAGGTCTTGGAAATACCGAAGTTGCACTGCTTCTCAAATCCATTGCAAAAAGAGGCATACGTGGATTTGACATAATGGAGGTATGCCCCAATTATGATATCAAGGATAGAACATCGCATCTTGCATCAAGAATTATTGGTGAAGCAATAGCGTCTACTGTATAGCATCACTGCTAATACTTTTAACTGCCCCATAATTGTTAAAAAATAATGTTTTCCCATTTTACACTAGACCAAGCAAACAAAATGCTTCCAAGTATAATAGAAAAATTCAACAATGTAATTGCCATGAAAGACCAAGTTGTAAAAATACAATCAGATTTTGAGACAAATCCAAAATACATGTCAAACTTTAAGGATTCCATCATAAAAAAACAAGAACTCAATTCTGCAATAACTGGTTTTTACAAATCAATCGAGGACCTCGAAGCAACCGGCGTATCAGTCAAAAGTATTGATCAAGGACTGATGGATTTTCCATCTCTTATGTTCAATGAAGAAATATGGCTTTGCTGGAAACAAGGAGAGACTGAAATAAAATTCTGGCATGGAAAAGATGAAGGATTCAATGGTAGAAAACCCATAGAAAGTGTAGACTTGGAAAAACTACGATAGCAACACAAGCATATATCAAAATAATCCATATTTTGGAATGATATCATGCTAAAGGTTTGGCTTCGAGCTGTTAGGATACGATTCCTTCTTGCATCAATCATCTCAGTATGTCTTGGTCTTGCAATAAACGGTTGGCAGAACAAGACAATTGATATCGGATTTGCGGCGCTTACATTCGTAGGAGTAGCCGCACTGCATGCAAGTGTAGATCTACTCAATGATTATTGGGACTATAAACGACAAATAGACACAGATACCAAAAGAACAAAGTTTAGTGGCGGAACAGGAGTTTTGCCAGAAGGACTGCTCCAACCAAAACAGGTGTACCGAGCTGGAGTATTGATGTTGATATTAGGTTCTGCAGTTGGAGCATTTTTCATATTTGAAAGAGGAATAACAATAGCAGTAATTCTTGGATTTGCAATTGTTTCCATTTATTTTTACTCTACAAGAATAGTGGATTCTGGCCTAGGTGAAATATTTGTAGCAATAAAAGGCTCTATGATAGTGCTTGGCACATATTTTGTACAAAGCTCGCACATAACACTAGAGCCAGTCATTGCAGGAATTGTTTCAGGAATATTATCATCAACTGTTCTCTTTGTAAATTCATTTCCAGATTTTGATGCAGACAAGAAACATGGGAGAAAGACACTTGTGATAATACTTGGAAAACAAAAAGCTGCTGCCGTAGTGTGGATTTTTCCAATCATCATTTATGGAATCATTTTGATATCTACCATATTACAAATATTTCCAGCAATATCACTAGTCACACTTGGAACAATTCCCATGGCAATAAAATATGGAATATTGTTAAAGAAGAATTATCAAAACATAGATGAGATGGTTCCAATAATGCAAGGATTTGTTACATATAGTAGAATAACAGGCGTTCTGTTTGTAATTTCATTTCTAATTTGCATTTTTCTAAAAGGTTCACAGTAGGATTAAATCGTCCACATTCCAATCCAGACACATGATCTCAGGTCATGCAACACAAGAGGGCACCGCAGGTTTTGCAAAGAGGCAATCAAAGGTATCAAATAATCATTTCAAGCAATTTGCAGGTCTTACATTATCATCTGTTGGAATTGGGACATATCTTGGCAACCTAGATGATTCAACAGACGGATTGGTCTCAAGTGCCATAAAAACATCTGTCAAATCAGGAATCAATGTAATTGATACCGCGATAAACTATAGAGCACAAAAAGCAGAAAGGTCTGTTGGAAAAGCAATTGCAGAACTTGTACAATCAGGTGATGCAAAAAGAGAGGAGATTTTTATCAGTACGAAAAATGGATATGTTACAAACGATGGTGACATCAATGAAGAATTTTGGGTCAACATACAAAATACTCTAGTAAAACCAGGCGTGATAAAATCAGGAGACATTTCATCAGGGTACCACTGTATGACAGTGCCATATCTGCAAGACCAACTAAATCGTAGTATGAAAAATCTTGAACTAGATTGTATAGACCTCATGTACATACACAATGCAGCAGAAGGTCAGCTTCAAGACATTTCAAAAGAAGAATTTGCAAAAAAACTAAAAGATGTTTTCGAGTTTTATGAAAATCAAAGAAAAAGTGGCACGATAAAATATTATGGAATGGCCACATGGGAGTGCTTTAGAGTTCCAGACAACCACGCACAATATCTTTCAATTTTTGACATTGCAAACATTGCAAAACAAGTTGGCGGACAAGATAATGGATTTAGATTCATCCAGTTACCATACAACATGTATCTTGATCAAGCACTGACTCTAAAGAGTCAAAACTCTAACCAGAATACCATACTGGAGTCATGCATACAGCTTGGCATAGGAGTATTTGCAAGTGTCCCTCTAATGCAAGCCAAATTACTTGCACCAAATGTTTTACCAGAGTTTGGAAATTTATCAAAGCCGTCACATAGAGCAATGCAATTTGTCAGGTCTACCCCAGGAATTATTTCTCCGCTGGTAGGTCAAAAATCACAAGAACATGTGAAAGAAAATCTCGAGTTTTTGGAAACTCCAGCTCTAAGCGAGACCGAGTTTACAGATTTGATAAAAAAATTATCATCGTGATTGCCTAGTTTTCCTGTTTTTGGACCCTAAACACCATCGGAAGCATATGGCATATTTTATAAGATCTTGTTTTCCATCAGAGCACTGAGAGAAGAAAAATGGAACAAAATACAGGTAACGGTATCGACAGTGCTTTGCTTGAGCGTTTTCAAAAAGAGATATGGAGTAAGGTTCCACACCTAGAAAAACCAGATGGAACAATGGTTGTAAACGCAACACCCATGATTGACATTACTGGAGATTTCAAAGAGTGTGCAAAAAAAGAATTTAGTCTAAATCTAGACGATAAAGATCTTCAAGTTTTTGGCAAGTTTGATTCAAACTTGTTAGCAGGTTCGATTAAAGTAAGACCTGCAGTAAACATAATCCATGATGCTATTACCACAGGAAAACTCGCAAGTGGACAGACAATATTTGAAGCAACCTCAGGTAATTTTGGCATAGCACTAGGACAATTATCTAAAATTGGACTAGATGTAGTAGCCCTTGTTTCAAGAAAACTTCAGGAAGGAGTGTTTGAGGAATTAAGAAATGAAAAGATTCGCATCATCAATTTGGACATGGACATATGTCCTGCACCAGGAATGAAAGACAGTCCAAATGTTTTGGCAGCAAGAGCAACAGCTGCAAACATTAGATCACAATTATCCGAACTTGGTTTTGACCCAACTGTTTTTGACAGTGCAAGCACTGAAGCCCAAGCCCTGTTAGCAAAACAAGATATCATAAACTTGGCAAAACTTTTAGCAAAAATATACAATTGTTTTTGTCCAGAACAATATGACAATGAAAAAAATGTTGACGTACACAGAAAAGTTACAGCAGCAGAGATAGACCAACAATTACATGAAAAAGGACAATCACTAGAAAACTTTAGAATCGCATGTACGTTTGGTACAGGCGGTACATCAGGAGGCTTGAGTAGATATATATCTGAAAAATACGGAAAAAAATCGCTGCACGTAGTATTTCCACTAGGTGGACAAGATGTTGCAGGAATTAGAACAAAAGATAAGGCATCAG
>DATEZN010000131.1:0-7379 GCA_035255545.1 Nitrosotalea sp.
AGACGGACTGGGATGATGAAATATGATTTTTGGTCCACCCAGCCGTGCTACAGGGCACCCCGGTAATAGAACAAGATGAGGATTAAGGCTAAACGTACCAATGACTCTATGTGAGTCAGAACCGGGGAACATTCTTTTTTCTTATATCTTCTAAAAATATCTACAATCAAAAGGATTATTGAGATTTTATACAGAAAAGCGGATCTATTTTCAACAATGGTATGGTTTTTGATTTACACGAGAAAACAGATCTATTGATATATTTGCGTTGTATAGGTATACTATGGCAACTGCATATGTGCTAATAAATTGTGAACTTGGCTCTGAAGAATCTATCATCTCACAGCTAAAAGCAATTAACGGAGTCAAAGAAGTTCACGGTACCTTCGGGGCCTACGATATACTGGCCAAGATTGAATCTCCAACAGTAGAAGCATTAAGAGAAATCATCACTTGGAAAATTCGTAAAATAGAGAAGATTCGTTCAACTCTAACCCTGATGGGAATAGAAGGTCAAAGCTAAATCTCTGTGGAGAAATCCTACCCATATTTTTGTGCCCTACATCGTAGAGTATTCTAATTTTTTATGCAAAGAACTTTTAATCGTGTCGTGATTTTTTCATTGTATGATTCTTCATTTTATTTTCTTGGTAAAAGAGGAAGATATGGACAATAGAAAATGGGAATTTGAATACATTACAAAGATGGCACACTTTTACAAGGTTTGGATTGAAAAGACTTTTTCACAAAATGTTGACATTCAAGTAGATGAAATGGTAGTAAGGTCTGGTGGACGCTTGAGGATTATTGATACTCCTACATTACTTGATGACCATGCAGATAGGGGAAGAGATATTTTTCATTTTTATCTGAGTTATTCTAGGCCGCTCTGGACTGATTGTACATGTGAGGGATACTTTGCAGAGAATTTTGGCATGGTTCTATGGACCAAAAGTCTGAAAAAAGATGACTTGACATTTCTAATGGAGACTAATTGTCCCAAAGTCTCCCATGAACTTGCGCATGAATTTCTAAGGAAAAAAGGATACAAAAACTACAAGGAACTAGTACATGATATATGGGACAAACATCTCTTCGCATCAATGTCCTTTGAGCATTATGATGCAGATTACAAGCAAACAGAAAAAGATACACTCTTTGCAACTATAGATACTTCCAGTTTGCGGTTATAGTACAATCCTAATTTCTGCTTACCCTAAAAGACTATAAGTAAGTGCCTTGGAGTTTTTTTTATGCCAGAATTCATTTGCCCTGATTGTAGTACAAAATTATTCCATGAAAATGAAACCACACTTACTGTGGAAAAACAAGTACATCTAAAATTCTGTCCTGCTAAAAAGAAGAACTAGCACTTTGTGACAGAGTATATTCTATCTTGAAAACTAGCTGTCTTGAAATCTATTTTATTTTGTGGATCTTTCTTTCTTGTTGTACTTAGTTTTTCTAATGTAACAAGTGCCTCCCCATCAAATCCTACGGAGGATCCGAAAACTCCTTCTGAGAGCTGATTTCCATGCTCTCCTTTCTTGATATCGTCAACCATTTCATAAAATTTTATGGCCTCTCTTTTTGTTGTTGGGCCACCTGAAGATTTGTTGAAACCAACTGCAATGTACATGCCATTGTTTTTCACTGCAATGGGTACCTTGTAGACCTTACCTGATTGACCTGGAATTTTTTCGTTTAATAAAATTTCACACTTGTGGAACATGCTTGAGATATATGCAAAAAATCGATAGTTGGCATAAGTGCCAGCGGTATCTTCATGACAATCAACAAAAACTTTGTGCAAAAGTTCAAGAGCAGAATCATTCATGCTTTGCAGACGTTCTTCAATTCTGCCTTTTCTGACCAGATCTGATTTACAGTCTGCAGCAATTTTTTCTAAAATGAAAGGTGGCAGATTATAATTTTTCAGGGTGGAAACAAAAGTTCCAGTTTTAGAGGCTCCAAATGTTGGGAAATTACCTCTACTCAATTCAGTTTACCTCTATGTATTTTTGATATTGTAAAATTCAAACCCCACTCTCCCTAGCATCATTACTAGGTGTCTTTTTCCTTATAACTGTTAGGTCAAATAAGGTCGGATGGTGGGGCCGACCGGAATTGAACCGGCGACACACGGGTCACTACAGCTCCAAACTGTACATCATCCTTGCGTCAGTGAAGCTTGTGAAACCACTGGAGCCCTTAGCGGTGATCATGTGATCTAAACTGTCGCCATACCAGGCTAGGCTACGACCCCACGTAATGAACATAAATGCACTTGAATTTTAATTTACTTGACTTCTGAAGATTTATTGGTGCCATTGTAACTCTTTTTGAGCGTTGGACTGCAAGAAAACTATCAATTATGATTTTCATCTTTTGATAAATTGTGTAAAAAACTCAGATCTGAGTAACTTGGGGAGTAAAACTTGGTTCGTCCTATAATCATAATATTGGGAGCAATTCCAGTTCTTGCTGCTCTTTTCATTGTAGTTCCAACCCTTCTTCGACCTGAAATTCCAAATATTGCAGTCAATTCTGATGATGTTATATCAATAGAATACACCAAAGAACACCTCAAAAAAATATCATTTGGCCTTACACAAAGCATTGGTGCTGACACTGCAGAGGTTCTAACAATCGCAAATGATGGTCAAACTACCTATAGTCTTACAAAAAATGGTTATTCTGAACCTGATAAGCAATACCAGATATCGAAAGATGAGGTCAAAAAACTAACTGCGCTGATAAAAGAGACCGGATTTATGGATATTCCAACAACATCGTATGCGGTAAAAAGTGATCTAAATGAATATGAAAAATTTGAGATGCAAGTCACACTGGATGGCAAGTCAATCACTGTACAATGGCCTGACCAGAATTCTACCCAGGAATTCATCCCTCCTCTGATAACTCAGGTCCAAAACAACATGGATGCTGTGATTACGGAAATAACAAAATAAATAGCCTAAGAAGCGATCAAATCTCATGATTCCACTTTCTGGTGATTTGGGTAATACCAAAGGAGTAGTAAAGGAAAAGATAGGATCGTTTGGTATCACACGAGGAACTTCCACCCTAAAGCGTGGTTTTGCTCACATGCTCAAAAATGGGGTTGTAATGGATGTTACTACAGTTGAACAAGCCCAGATTGCAGAAGATGCTGGTGCGGTTGCAGTGATGGTTTTAGATAAACTTCCATCTGACGTTAGAAAAGCTGGCGGTGTTGCAAGAACTGCAAGCATTAGAATTATTCAAGAGATTATGGATTCTGTAACAATTCCTGTTATGGCAAAATGTAGAATAGGTCATGTATACGAGGCAATGGTTCTACAAGAAACAAATGTAGACATGATAGATGAATCAGAAGTCTTGACCCCTGCAGATGAAAATCATCACATATGGAAATGGGATTTCACAAGTCCATTTGTAAATGGTGCACGAAATCTTGGTGAAGCTCTTAGACGAATAGAAGAAGGTGCAGCAATGATTAGAACAAAAGGAGAACCTGGTACTGGTAATGTTGCAGAAGCAGTTATTCATATTAAAAATGTAAACACCGAATTGAGACGCATAAAATCAATCTATGATGCTGGTGATGAGCAAGATTTGATCAGTGTTGCAAGAGAATTGAAAGTTTCCTATTCTATTGTGGAAGAAACTGCAAGTTTGGGTAGATTGCCAGTTGTTAATTTTGCAGCTGGCGGAATATCGACACCTGCAGATGCTGCATATCTTATGACTTTAGGTTGTGATGGAGTGTTTGTTGGATCTGGAATATTCAAAGCTGATGACGCAAAAGAACGAGCGCAAGCAATAGTTTTGGCAACAACTTTCTGGGAAGATCCAGATAAAGTAAAAGAAGCACAAAAAATGATTGATGAGAGACAATCCATGTTGGGATTGGATACAAAGAATCTTGAGCTTAGAATGCAAGAACGTGGTAGTACAGCATGAGCGGAATCAACATAGGAATTTTGGCAGTTCAGGGAGATGTTACAGAGAATGTATTGGCCACAAAGATGGCAATTGAAGAATTAGGTATGGAAGGTATTGTGACTGAAGTTAAAACTCCTGAACAAATATCTGATCTTGATGGATTGGTGATACCAGGTGGAGAGAGTACTGTGATAGGTACACTTTCTCTAGTAAACGGATCATTGAAAAAAATTAAAGAAAAAATTGCAAGTGGAATGCCTGTGTTTGGAATATGTGCAGGAATGATAGTACTCTCAAAAAAGGCAAAAGATAGAGTGGTTGGTGAAATGGATCAACCACTATTGGATTTTCTTGATGTAAAAATAGAACGAAATACCTTTGGCAGACAAAAGGATTCATTTGAATCTGAAATATCGATGGATAAAATCGGTATCTCCAAGTTTCCGGGTGTGTTTATTCGTGCACCGTCTATCATGGAAGCAGGAAAGGATGTGGAAATATTGTCAAAGTTTAATGAAAAAATAATTGCAGTAAAACAAGGAAACATCATAGGCACTTCATTTCATCCTGAGCTTACAGGGGACATTTCTCTTCACAAATACTTTGTAAGTCTGATTAAAAAGAAGAACTAGAATACCGTTTATATTAAATTCAGATTAATTGTATGTTGTAATGGAAATAGAGACAACTCCAGAACTGGTTTCCAAAGTTTACAAAAAAATTGAAGATAACATTTCAAAATATAGAAAACTAGTCAACAGACCGCTCACTCTGACTGAAAAGATTCTTGTTGGTCATCTTGATGATATTGAGAGTGCAAAAGATCTAGAGCCTGGCAAAAGCTATTCGCTTCTAAGGCCAGATAGAGTTGCACTACAAGATGTTACAGGACAAATGGTAATTTTACAATTCATGCAATCAGGTCTCAAGCGAAGTACACTTCCAACAACTGTTCACTGTGATCATCTCATTAGAGCTAAAGTTAGTGGAGATGTAGACATTAAAGTTGCATTAGATGAAAACAGTGAGGTATACAAATTTCTTGAATCATCTTCAAGAAAATATGGAATAGGATTCTGGAAGCCTGGTGCGGGAATTATTCATCAAGTTGTATTAGAAAACTATGCATTCCCTGGTGGGTTGATGATTGGAACTGATTCCCATACGCCAAATGCCGGTGGTCTAGGTATGCTTGCTATTGGAGTGGGCGGACTGGATGCAACAGAAGTGATGGCAGGATTTCCATGGGAACTCTTGTATCCTAAAAGAATTGGTATACATCTCAAGGGTGAGCTAAATGGATGGGTTGCTCCAAAAGATATCATATTGTATGTAGCATGGAAGCTTACAGTATCTGGCGGAACAAATGCCATAGTGGAATACTTTGGTCCTGGTACGAAATCAATTAGCTGTACTGGAAAAGCAACCATAACAAACATGGGTGCAGAAATTGGTGCGACATGTTCTGTGTTTCCATATGATGATAGAATGGAAATCTATCTAAAATCAACTAATCGTGGACAAATTGCAGACCTTGCAAACAATCACAAAGACATTCTTGTTGCAGATCCTGAAGTTGAACAAAACCCAGAAAAAAATTTTGATAAAGTAATAGAAATTGATCTATCTGCACTAGAACCATACATTGCAGGTCCTCATACACCGGATCTTGCAAGACCGATATCCGCACTTGCAGAAGATGTGATAAAAAACAAGTATCTTGATAGTATCTCTGTAGCTCTTATCGGCAGTTGTACTAATTCATCTTATGAAGATATGACAAGAGCTGCATCTGTTGCAGAGCAAGCAAAATCTCATGGAATAAATGTAAAGATTCCTCTTCTTGTGACTCCTGGTTCAGAGCAAATCAGAGCAACAATTGAACGAGATGGACAGATGCATACTCTAAATGAGATTGGTGCAACCGTGTTAGCTAATGCCTGTGGACCATGCATAGGCCAATGGAATAGACCTGAGATAAAACCGGGAGAACCAAATACTATTGTAACTTCATTTAACCGAAATTTCCCTGGACGTAATGATGGCAGAAGAGAGACAATGGCCTTTATGGGTAGTCCTGAGTTGATTGTAGCTCTTGCTCTTGGTGGACGACTATCATTTAATCCTCTAAAAGATACCCTGAAAGGATCTGATGGAAAAGAGTTCAAGTTAGAACCGCCAAAAAAAGCGCCAGAGGTTCCAACCAAGGGATTTTCAAATATAGGTCAAATTTATGTTCCACCTGCTACTAATCCTGATGATATTGAAGTTGTCATAAATCCATCAAGTGGAAGATTACAAAAATTAGCACCATTTGCAAAATGGGATGGTAAAGATTTTGTAGACTTGCCACTCTTGTTAAAGGCAAAAGGCAAATGCACAACAGATCATATCTCACCAGCAGGTGCATGGTTATCATTGCGCGGACATATTGACAAAATCAGTGACAACATATTCCTTGGTGCAGTAAATGCATTTACAAACGATGTTGGCAAGGGAAAGAACGAACTAAATGGAAACACAGAATCATTTCCGGTTATAGCAAGACAATACAAAGAGAAAGGTCTAAAGTGGATTGTAATAGGTGATAACAATTACGGTGAAGGAAGCAGTAGAGAACATGCTGCAATGTCACCACGATATCTTGGATGTGCTGCAGTTATTGTACGAAGTTTTGCACGTATACATGAAACAAATCTAAAGAAACAAGGAGTACTTGCACTCACTTTTGTTAATTCATCTGATTATGATAAAGTTCAGGAGACTGATAAAATAAGCATACTTGATCTATCTCAAATGCAGCCTGGAAAAAATATCAAATGCATGTTAAACCATGTGGATGGAACAAAAGATGAGATTGCACTCAAGCATTCTTACAACGACTTTCAGATAAAATGGTTCCAAGCAGGTTCTGCTTTGAATATATTGCGTGAAAGAGAAGCACAGGCCAACTAAAGAACTAATAGTTTGGATGACGTTATTTTCTATCAATGAGTCATACTTTTGATCCTAACGAGCTCTACAATAGAGTAGTTCACTATTACATTGACAAAAAGGGCTATTCAAAAGACAAGGCAAATCAAATTGCTCGCAAGGTAGTAGAGAGGGAAAAAGGTAGGTATACGTGTAAAAATGTCAATTGTGGTCATGGACTAGATGATCACATAAGACACAATGAAACTTGTCTTGTTCTTGATTGCGAGTGCAGAAAATTTGTCAGTTAGATACTTGTAACAATATCTTTCCAAACTGGTTGCTTTTTTCCATCTTTTGATGTGCAAGTTTGACATCCTTTAGATCAAAGATGCTATCAATTACGGGTTTGATCTTTTTTAATTTCATAAACTTGTGTAATGCAACAAGCTGTGATCTTGATCCTAGATATGCCCCAATTATTTGAGCCTCTTTGCTGTACATTGACCTGATGTTTA
>DATEZN010000132.1:0-2123 GCA_035255545.1 Nitrosotalea sp.
GAAAGAGCATAGGTATCGTTGAAACCACGTACAATGTGGTGTTCCATCTTACCTGCAACTTCATCAAATGTCCAATAGTATCTTTGCAAGTTTTGCACCCACTCTAGGTATGATATACACACACCACCAGAGTTTGCCAAGATATCTGGAATAACCATAATTTTCTTTTGGAATATTATATCATCTGCTTCAGGAGTTGTGGGACCGTTTGCAGCTTCTGCAAGTATTTTGCACTTTATGTTTCTTGCAATCTGAGGAGTTATTTGATTCTCAAGTGCTGCAGGTACTAGAACATCACATGGAGTAGTGAGCAGTTCTTCTGTTGACACCTTTTTGCTTCCAGGATAACCAACAACGCTTCCATGTTTAGTCTTGTATTCAAGCACCTTCTTTGAGTCCATTCCTTTTGGATTAATTATAGAACCCTTTGTGTCACTTACTCCAATAATTTTTGCGCCCATCTTTTCTACATATTCTGCAACATACGTTCCAGCATTACCATAACCCTGAATGACAACCTTGGCACCCTTGAGATTAAGTCCAACCTTCTTTGCGCCTTCGCGTATACAATAAGCAACACCAAGACCCGTAGCTACATTTCTTGCAAGAGAACCTCCCGATGCAATTGGTTTTCCTGTTATGACAGCAGGTTCTGATTGTCCATGTAATACACTATAAACATCCATTATCTGGGCCATTTCTTTTCCAGTGGTATAGACATCAGGAGCTGGGACATCCTTACCAGGTCCAATGATTTCAGATATAGCATATGCATATCTTCTTGTCAATCTCTCTTTTTCTCCAGCCGAGAGTCTTTTTGGATCACAGATAATTCCACCCTTGCCTCCACCAAATGGAACATCAACAATTGCACACTTCCAAGTCATCCACATGGACAATGCCTTTACTTCTTCAATTGTAACATCAGGATGATATCTTATTCCACCCTTGTGTGGACCTCTAAAGTCGTTATGTTGTGATCTATATCCTGTGAATACTTTGATTCTGCCATCATCCATCTTGACGGGTAATGAAACGATTAGAATTTTTTTTGGATTTGCTAGCATCTCATGAATACCAGCATCAAGTTTCAAAATTTTTGAGGCATCTGCAAGTTGCTTGAGAGCATTTTGCCAAGGATCGATTTTAGTCAATCTTTACCGATATGTCTCACGGGATATTGTATTTAAATTTGTTGAGAGTGTTGTCATTGTTTTGTAGTATCTTGATCGGCCTTTGCATTACCACCAAGCTTAGAGTTGACCAAATTACGTAGATCATCATCAGTCTTGCCTTCAATGTTCACACCAAATGACTTGGCAAGTGTTTCAAGTTTTTGTCGCTCAGACATGACAGGTCCTGAGATATTGATGTTAAACTCGCCTTTGGCTTTTTTTATTTCATCTTGAACCATGTTTTTTGTTTTATCATATTGAGCCATGATTCGTGCAAGTTTTTTTGTTGCATCTGGTACTCTTTTGGTTCCAAGTAGTAATACCAAAGCTGCCAAGGCAATCATAATCCAATCATTGCCTATAATATTGAGTGCAAAGTCAAACATGGAGTAATTTGTCTTGTTTCTAAAATTAAAGCTTTAGACTAGAACAACTTGTTTTCTCTTGAGAAACACAAATCCCAATACAAACAACCCTGTTACAAACAAGATAAGATAAGGAATAGAACTTCCAAAAGAATTGGCAATCACACCAATTATCAAGGGTCCAAATGCCCATCCAATTCCAAAGGTTGCCTCATATGCACCAATTAATGCCCCCGCATTTTCTTTTGCCTTTCTCATGATAATCTCAAATGTTAGTGGAAAATACACACTAAATCCAAACCCAAGTACAAGTACTGCTATGCTAAACTCCACCATAGTGTGAGAGTAAAACAACAGCAACATTCCAACAGATATTGATACAATAACAAGCATGATACTTGTGAGGAATTTTTTCATGAGAAAGCTTGATGACAACAATGAGACAAGACGTGATATTCCAAATACAAAAAAGAGTAGCTCAATGTTTGATTCAGATATAGACCGTTCACTCATAAATGCAGGAAGTATTGCCAGAAATACTCCAAAGCTTACACTTGCAAATAAAAGAATTGCAATAACTGTG
>DATEZN010000133.1:0-3049 GCA_035255545.1 Nitrosotalea sp.
AGTCTTAGTTGAATCTGTTCCATGGCCAATTTTGCACCTGTTACCATTTTATTCATCTTTCTAATTTCGTATAATTCGGTAGCATAAGCATTAGAGTATGCTTTACTGTGTGTTCTTACTGCCTCGACTACTTTTTTGAAAATAAAATCATCTTTTTCTTTTAGTTTCTTTGAAATGGAATCAAGTTTTATAATTTGTAACTGTAATTTCTTTTGAGCCTCATCAATCTTGGGCTTTAGTGGGGCATCTGGCTTTACCTTGTCTATTACCCTTTGAGATATGCTATCTTTTTGTACATTCCATTTGTTTGTGAAATTCATTTTTTACTGTGCCTTGATTTGAAATGTTGTTTTAAACAATCATGTTCTTACTTGATGTGTAACTGTAGTGACAGCTAACTGGGGTTACAGGTTAGATTTGCCCCAGTTGATTCAATATGTTTCTAAATTCGAATTTAGAAACATTATATCCTGATTATCCAAAGGTAAACGTGTAGATTTCAAAGCCGGGTTGACCTGTTATGGTCAGAGTGTGAGAGCCTGCCTGCTTTGATGAGATGATGTTGTATAGTCGATTCTCTGAAATCGTAGCCATGCTATCTTTGGTATCCTGACCTGCATCGTCACTTGTAACTGGCTTGCCATCCAGCAGTATCTGTATTGCAGTACTTGGTCCTGATGCTACAATGTGTACATCTTGTGCAGTATATGGAAGAACTATTTTTCCATTATCTGACACTAGCTTCATGCTGTCCTGTAGATTTTGCCATTGTCCTCCTAGATAGAAGTGATCTTTTTGCAAGTCTGATGGAATTGTATAGTTGACTGTTTTTTCCGGTTCAAACCCTTCAGTGTTTCCAAAGTAATTTCTTCCGTCTGCAAAGTTATACCCGAAATAAAGTTCCGGAGTCTCAAATAGTGCAAACTCGTGCTCTTGTAAATTGACAAGACTTTGATCTGTTGTGATGTTTAATCCAAGTCTTTTTGCTCTCTGATCAAGTAACTGTTGAATCACTTGTTCTGTCTGAGCGTAATCTCCTTCTCCAAAATTAGTGTGGCGTATATGTCCCAAATCATCTGTGATGTATTCTGCTGGCCAGTATCTGTTTGAAAACGCATCCCATGTCTGATGATCACTATCAAGTACGATTGGATATGTGATGTTGTATTTTTGAGCTGCCATCTTTACATTGTTTATGTCTTTTTCAAAT
Source organism: Nitrosotalea sp. (assembly GCA_035255545.1). Taxonomy (GTDB): domain Archaea; phylum Thermoproteota; class Nitrososphaeria; order Nitrososphaerales; family Nitrosopumilaceae; genus Nitrosotalea. Next base: position 1,211 of record DATEZN010000133.1, read on the forward strand.
TCAAATTCTGGCGAATGTACTCCAATTATCAATAAACCCTTGTCTGCATATTTCTCATTCCATGATTCTAAAAATGGTAAAGTTCTGATACAGTTTATACAGCTATATGTCCAAAAATCATACAATACCACCTTGTCTTTCATTTGTGTTTGTAGTTCTTGTGGTGTTGTATTGATGTAACCTGTAATGCCTGTCAGGTTTGGTGCTAGAGGATAATTATTCTCATCTGGGTACGTGACAGATGTGGTACCGGTACTGTTTGTATTTTGTATTTCATTGCTCACAAGTGTTTGGTTTCCAGTGTTTACAACTGTTTTGTCAAGTGATGTGAGAAATACACCAATTCCTCCTACTGCTGCAACTATGATTATCGCACCAATTATTGCGGTTTTAATCTCTTTTCTCATCATTATCATCCTAATAGTATGTTATTTAGCAACGGAAAACTTGCTATTGCGGCCAGTTGGTTTGTGTAGACTAGAACTCCTAGTGTGATAATAAGTGATCCCATTATTATGGAATAATATTTCAAGTGTTTACTCATTGACTTGATAAATACGGTGAATCTTGAAAAGAATACTCCCATCAAGATAAATGGTATCCCAAGTCCCATTGAATAGCTAAGAAGTAAAATAAATGCATGGCTTGGAGATGTTGCAGCAAGAGTTAGAATACTTCCAAGAATTGGTCCAATACATGGAGTCCAACCTGTTGCAAATGCAAGACCGAATACAAATGAAAGAGGATAGCTTGATTTTGTCCTGTTTGGTAAAATCTTTTTCTCAAAATTAAGTTTTGAAATTTTGGACGATAATAACATGAATGCTCCAAATGCAATTATTATGATACCTCCTACATGATTAAATCCTGCAAGTAACGATCCCGCCGATGTAGAAAGTACACTGTTTAGAATTACTCCTAGTATTGAAAAAACAATAGTAAAGCCTGCGACAAAAAATAATGTATTTAATATGATATTTAATCTACTTGTGACAATGTTCACAGTCCCATTATTTCTTTGAAGATCTGTCAGAGTGGTGCCGGAAATGTATGCAAGAAATGCCGGAATCATTGGTAGTATACATGGTGCAAGAAATGAACCAAGTCCTGCTATTGCTGCAATTCCTATGGTGAGTTCTACCATGATTCCATTGATACTGTTTTTTTATTAATACCTTGTTCCAAATCTATTCCAAATTCTATTCATAAAATACCAAATTTTTTGCCTGCTTTTTCAAAGGTATCTAATGATTCTGATATGATATCTTCTGAAAGCCAGTCTGTGACTGATATCCTTATTCTAGCAGATCCCATGTTCACTGTGGGATAGCGTATTGGCTGGGCAAATATTCCATTATTTCTTAAATACTTGCCAAACTCAAGCGTCTTTTTCTCATCGCCTATGATTATAGGTATTATCTGGCTTGTTGACTCTATTTTGTATCCCATTGATTGTAAACCCTTGTTGAACTGCCTTGTCTTTTTTCCTAGTTCTAGCCGTTTTTTTTCCCTGTTTGACAAAAACCTCTTCAGAGCAAAATCTGCTAAAAAACTTGGTAGTGCAGATGTGTAGATAAATGGCCGTGATGTGTTAACTGCAAGATCAATTATCTCCTTGCTTGCAGCAATGTATCCACCGAATGCACCAAGAGCCTTGCTCAAGCTGCTTATGTACATGTCAACATTTTTTGCAACTCTGAAATGATCTGCAGAACCTCTTCCATCTTTGCCCACTACAAAGTCGCCATGTGCATCATCTAGCAAGAGAAATGCATTGTTTTCTTGACACAGTTTTGCTATTTCATCAAGTTTTGCAAAGTCCCCGTTCATTGAAAATAT
>DATEZN010000134.1:0-3038 GCA_035255545.1 Nitrosotalea sp.
ACTTATCATATGAAAAATTCAACCTCAGCGACCTGCTATCGGAGATAGTTTCACCGCATGTACTAAATCTGAATGACACAGTAAAGATTGAAACAAATCTTGAAAAAGGAATCAATGTAGAAGCAGATAGAGTAAGAATTGGACAAGTGATCCGTAATTTGCTAAATAATGCATTAAAGTTTACTGAAAGTGGAATCATACGAATTACAGTACGACATAATTTACAAAAAAACTTGGTTGAAGTCATCATAAAAGATAATGGGCCAGGAATACATTCAGAAGTAATTCCAAAATTGTTCAACAAGTTCATAACAAAAGGTCCCAAGACAGAATCGTGGAAAGGCAACGGATTAGGATTGTATCTCAGTAGAGAAATAATAAACGCTCACGGAGGACACATTTTTGCATACAACAACAAAGATGTAGGGGCCACATTCAAGTTTACAATTCCAATCATGCGACATTTGAATACCATAGAATTACATGAAAAAATAATGAATTAAGTATGTTCAGAGTGAACACACTAATCTTAATCAAACAAATCAAACAAATCAAACAAGACAGCAAATGGGATTACATATCTTAGCAGCAGATGATAATGAATTTGCAGGACTACAATACAAAAAAGTCTTTGAAAAACATCAACATACTATCACCATAGCAAAAGACGGCGAAGCATGTGTTGAGGCATATAAGAAGAAAATAGTAGAAAGTAAATCTGATGTAGATCCATTCAATGTCGTTTTGCTTGATTTTGTCATGCCAAAGAAGAATGGAGTACGCGTAGCAAAAGAGATTTTGGAATTACGGCCACATCAAAAGATACTATTTGTCTCAGCATTTGGAAATGGCATTCTAGATGACGCAGCAGTATTTCTAAAAGACGATGTAGAGATAATCCAAAAGCCATTTTCCCTAGAGTTTTTGGTCAACAAGATCGAAAGTACTCATGCACTAAGAAACATGCGGTAAAAGACTCTATTTTTTCCATTTTGGACACAATTAATGAAAAAAATTGCAGAGTGTTTTATCTATAGAAAATCAGTATATATCCATAATTGACTGATAACATAACACTTGATCTTCCTCATGCCATGATTCAGGGTATCAACAAGGCATGTAAAAAAGAGGGTTGCACAGACCAAGAATTTATCAGAACTGCAATATCCAAGATGCTTTTTGAACAATTCAAGCCTGCGCCTGAATCAAACACTCTACTCACAAAAGAGATGAGCATAGGATCAGGTGGAAATTCAGGTGAACCGGGTTATGAAATACCATTAGAGAGAATAATTGCTGTAAGATACACACTTGATGATGGAAAAATAATCCACATCATGCGTGGAAAAAAACCATGTTGAGTTCTATACATAGTTATTTTGTATTCACTTAGACGGTATAATTATTATTCACTTGATATTTTGGCGCAATATTTTTTGGCAGTCTTACTGTAAAAACAGTTGGAGGAGATTTTACTGTTAACGTACCACCATGTTGTTCTACTATATTTTTGCATATTGACAGTCCAAGACCCGTACCTGTTTGTTTGGTTGTAAACAACGGATCAAATATCTTGGATTGAATCTCTGATGGAATTCCAGGTCCTGCATCTTCAAATTCAATCTGAATGTTGTAACCCAAATCCATCACACGTATCTTTATTTCGCCCTTGTCATCCATTGCCTGTACGGCATTATTTATCAAGTTAGAAAACACAGCTTCAAGTTTTCTTGAATCACAGTTTATTATCACATCAGTGTATGGCTTTAATATTAAAACTTCTGGAGGCAATAGCGTATTACCAATTGCGCCATCAATCATTGAAAGTAATGATGTCTGTTGTAACAAGAGTTCTGATCTTTTTACAAAGTTTAGGACATCATCTATCTGATGTGTCATTCTCTGAATGGCCCTATCAAATCTTCCAAAGTGGGGTAATTTTTCTTCAATGCGCATATTTGGTTTTGCCCTCATTATGTCCATAGTATTTTTAACAACAGATAATGGATTTCGTAGATCATGTGCAAGTCGTGCAGCCAATTCTCCAATCACCGTAAATTTTTCAGCTTTTATCAAATCTTGTGTCTTTTCATCCACTTGTTTTGCAAGAAAGTCTCGTTGCATGGATAATTCTTTTTCTTTTGATAGCACCGTGTCTAGTTTAGATTTTAAATCTCTAGTCATTTGATCATAATGAAATTTTTGTTTTTCAAGTTCTAGATTAGACCTAATCAATTCATCATTTTTTTTGTTCAAAGATGCACTAATGTCAAGTAAAAACCCCACTTTGTCTTGTAAATCATGGTTAATTGTAGATAATTCTTTGATCTTTTCCATTGATTCGTTTGCAATATTCGTCAGGCGATGTTCTTTTTCTTGAAGCTCGTGTCTTGTTGCATCAAGTTCTTTGAAGGCTTTACCTGTTAATGTACTCAGATCTTCCAGAAGAGTTTTTTGTGATTCAGGTTGAGATTGTGACAATCCAATTTTTAATCAAGTATCAGATACATTAACCCTTATGGTTGTTTATTTCAAACAAACACATCCATACAATAAATGCCGGTTGTATCACGTAGTGTAATTCAGTATGGATCTGTTCACAGCATTGGTTAATTGCAATAAAATTGATCGCATAATTATTATAAAACCCGAGCCAAAGGATTCATTACATTCGCCTAGCCCGTATTTCAAAATCGCTCAACATGTGATATGTTAAATATTTTCTATAAATCAGAATAACAAAAAATCCCATCAATGATGAAAATCAATTCATCGACAATATCTTTGGTGAATTGTAAATTTTTCTATAGAGAATTATAAATCCAAGAAATTCAAACTGTTCTACAAGAAGTATCATATCCAAGTTGACCATCCAACCACCCATCATATCATTCATCATGGCATAAGTCATTGAGAGTATTTGATCTGCATAATTGATATTTAATGTATCAAAAATAGTATTTCCTTGTTTAATAGCCATAATTGTGTGAACATCATTTGAATCCATTTTATTTACACTGTAATTGGAAAATATCATA
>DATEZN010000135.1:0-9642 GCA_035255545.1 Nitrosotalea sp.
AAATAAGATCACCGTTTTTACCAAGTACATATGTCAAACCATCCCTTACTTTTGGATCAAAGATAGTCTCTTGTTTTATCTTCTCAGCATCTGCCTTGTACGGTATCCATGCATCACCAACTTGTTGGTATGCGAGAGTCAATTCTGTCGGTATTGCAACCACATTGAGGCCATCAATGTTTCCCCCCACCCCAAGTCGAGCATAGGTATCATCAAAACTAATTACTTGTTGTTCCAAAGTAGCCCTATCTTCTTCATTACCACTTGCAATGGAATTTGCAGTACTACCGATTCTTTCAACTATAACCTTTAGATCACTTGCAGAGCTAATAGAATGTAGAATATCTTGATTTTGTTGTGACGTAAATATCAAAAGATAAAAGTTAATGGCAGAAACTCCAATTATCACACCCAGCAGAAGGTATGTCTTTAGAGTGAGCTTCACAGAGAAAAAAACGGTAATGGCGGGTATAAAAGTTAGTATAAAAGATATGTGTCAAGTAGTTAAAATGTCAGACGAGTTTCTCAGGGTGGCAAGACAAGAGATCCGGTCAGAGATAGACAGTTTGAAGAAAATATTGCTTTCTTGTACAAATGACAAACAACTCTGTGCAGAATCTAAGAATATTGAGAAACACATGCACAACATAAAGGGCTTGGCACCCATGATGGAGCAAGAAAAAATGGGCGAGATTGCCAAAATAAGCGACATGATAATAAAACATGTCTCAAGTCACGGCATACTGGTAGGCTCACACGGTATAATCTCAGATGCAATAAAGAGAATGTCTAGTCTTTTTGATGGAGACCCAGACATCCAAGTAGATGATTTTGGAAAACATGTGAAAAGTACCTATCCAGGTATTTTTGAATTTTAAAGCACAATTGTAATTAAATAGAGCAAATTCGAATGGTCTACATGTCAAACATTATGCTGGTAGACGATTCGGATGCCATCAGAATGGTCTTAAAAGACATACTTGTAATAGGCAAATATGACTTGGTTGCAGAACTTTCAAGCGGCATTGGCGTCTTGGAAGAATATGTAAAGTTAAAACCTGATATCGTACTGCTTGACATGGCAATGCCAAAAAAAGATGGCCTCACAGTTCTCAAAGAAATTATTTCATACGACCCTAAAGCCAAGATCATAATGATTTCGGCAAGTGATAATCAAGAGACTGTCAAAGAATGCATCCGTGCAGGGGCTAGATCATATGTCTTAAAACCATTTAATTTTCACGAGGTACTAGACATAATCAATCGTGTTTCACAATCATAGTCCAGACGATTTGTATCCAACACTTGTGACCCATTTTGCCTTTTCTAGTGGAAACCTGTTGTTACATTTTATGCACAAGAAATCCTGCGATGGGTCTGAAAACTTGTCCCCACAGCCATTGCAGATGTAATAGTTGTCCATTATTTTATAATCTACTCCCAGAATTTTTATTTCCTTGTGACACTTGGGGCATTTGTTTTCCTTGTAAGAGCTTTCAATGGAAACATTCCCACATTTGAAATGCTCGACCAGTTTTCCTTGTACAAAATTTGTTCCATTGCATGCAGGACATGAAAAGTTGGGCAAAATTCGCATTGAATCACACTGGATACAAGAGACTTCTTTCATATCCGGAATCTTTGTTATCTTTTTTTCGTTTTCAAGATGTGTTAGATATTTTTTGAGTGAGTCACTTTGCATTTCAGAATATTCGACTAGTCTTGCAAAACTTATCCGAGAAGATGATTTTAACTGGAGTATTATTCTTTCAAGATCATCCGAAGGTTTTTCTTCAAGAATGTCTTTTTCTTTCTCCAATGTTTCAAAGACATTTTTTAGATTGTCATATCGTATTGGTTTTTCAATATACAGATAAGCACCGCCTCTTAGCGCATTTTTTATCTGCTCATCGGATTTTGAATCTGCAGTTTCAAGAATTATCTTTGCGTTAGGACTAATATTGAAGATTCCAGTCATTATTTCGTTTGCATTCATGTCAGGAAGATGAAAGTCCAAAAGAACAATTGGCTGCTTACCCATACTTTCAAGATCAGAGAACAACTGTATGCCTGCCTTTCCAGTATCACAGGTCTTGACGTTATCATATCCTAGTTTTTTGAGGAAATCTCGTAAAAGGATGGTTGTTGCCATGCTGTCTTCAATTATAAGAACATCATTTTTCTCGCCCATAGGATTGATTCTGTATCAGGCTATGTCATTTTTAAATACAGTTATGATTAAAAGGTACGGAAAACGAGTACACCTGTGGAAAAATTCGTAGTAGATACTAGTATCATAATAGATGGTGAAATCACCAAATTAATTGAAGCAGGCACCATGGTAAACTGTGAGATAATAATACCTGTTGCAGTTTTAGATGAATTACAATCACAAGCATCTCAGCACAAAGACCACGGCTTTGTTGGATTGGAGCAGATCAAAAAGATTCGTGAGTTAGCAGAGAAGAACAACATTGTACTCAGATTTGAGGGTGAACGACCAAGCATGGATGACATCAAGCTTGCAAGACACGGCAGAATTGATGCAATAATAAAAGACATTGCAAAAAAGAATGGGGCGACATTTTATACTGCAGATTATGTGCAAGCACTAGTAGCACAAGCTGAAGGAGTAAAGACAAGCTATTCAAAACCTCAGGTGAAAATTTCAGACCTAGAATTTGAGAAATATTTTGATGCCCAGACAATGAGCATACATCTCAAGGATGGAACACTTCCACTTGCAAAGCGTGGTAAACCAGGATCGTTTTCTCTAACACCAGTAGGGGAGACATTATTGACAAAAGAATACCTAGAAGGAATCACTAGTGAAATTTTGGAAGCATCAAGGGCCACACAGCTTGGCATAATTGAAATATCAAAATCAGGTGCACTAGTAATACAATACAAAGATTTCAGGGTGGTTGTAACACATTCACCGTTTTCAAATAGTTATGAAATTACAATAACACACCCAATAGTAAAAATGTCATTAGAACAGTATACGGTATCTGAAAAATTGATGCAACGCTTGTCTGAAAAAGCTGAAGGCATATTGATATCAGGCGCACCGGGTTCTGGCAAGAGTACACTTGCGTCAAGTCTTGCAAACTATTATTCCTCAAAAGGCAAGATTGTAAAGACATTTGAATCTCCAAGAGACTTGCAGGTAAACAAGCAGGTAACACAATACACACATCTCGAAGGCAGTTTTGAAAATGCTGCAGACATTTTACTTCTTGTAAGACCTGATTATACCATATTTGACGAGGTCAGAAGGTATCAAGATTTCAGAGTATTCTCAGACCTGAGACTAGCAGGAGTAGGCATGGTAGGAGTAGTACATGCACATGCACCACTAGATGCAATTCAAAGATTCATTGGCAAAGTTGAGCTTGGAATGATTCCTCACATATTGGATACAGTAGTCTTTGTAAAAGCAGGCCAAATATCCAAAGTGTACGAGTTAGAGTTCAAGGTAAAGGTGCCAACAGGAATGACAGAGCAAGACTTGGCAAGACCTGTAATTGAGGTTCGAAACTTTGAGGACCACAATTTGGAATACGAAATTTACACGTATGGTGATGAAAATATTGTAATTCCAATAACTAAGGAAAGTAAAAGTGGTGGCATTGAAAAATTGGCAGAATCAAAGATAAAAGATACTATACGAAGATTTGATTCTAATGCAGAGATTGAAATTCTATCAAACAATAGCATACGAGTACGAGTTGACAAGGAAACCATGCCAGCAATAATTGGTAGAGGCGGGGTTACAATAAACGAGCTTGAAAAAACACTCGGGGTTCACATTGATGTAGAACCAAAAGAGCGTGGGTCTTCAAGAGGTGGAGAATGGTTTGAATTGTCAGAATCAGGGAATAACTTTGTTTTAGAAGTTGATATTTCAAAATCCGGCATGGATGCAGAGATTTATGTCAATGACCAAAATCTCACATCTACACGAATTGGAAAAAACGGCAGAATAATAATTCCAAAAAAATCTAGTGCTGGCAAGAGATTGATAGGAGCTGTAATGTCAAAAGATGATATCAGAATATCTGTTCATGACTAGCTATTCAAAGTTCGCTAAAATTTTTGGATTTGCTTTTAGAAACGTGACAAACTTGCGCAGTTGTTTTATTGTTTGTGGATTTAGGTGATGCTCTATTCCTTCAACATCTTGATTTGCAATCTCATGGCTGATTCCAAGCATCCTAAAGAACTCTAGCAAGGTACCATGTTTTTGGCGCACTGCATCTGCCAGGGTAGAACCCTTTTGTGTCAGATTTATTCCGCGATATTTTTCATATTCCAGATACCCACCATCTGCAAGCTTTTGAAGCATCTTTGTGACAGAGGGGGCACTTACTGTGAGATATCTTGAGATATCAAGCGTATTTGCATACCCCTTGAGCTCTACAAGCTCAGATATGACCTCAAGGTAGTCTTCTATCCTAGAATAGTCGGTTTTTGCCGATTTGTGTGCCTCTTTTATCGATTCCAACCGCTCAGCACGCTTTTCCTTCATGTTTTTGATGGTTACACACGAAATCATATAACCTAATCTCTTGATCAGAAATGTTCACCCAGTTGTGATTGATCTTTTGCATGGAGTGTTAACTAGATTTTAAAAAATGAGTGATGCATGGATGAGGGAGTTAGGCAAGGTATTGATAAAATAAGAAAAGTAAGCGATTCGCTCCACAGACGGGCCAAAATTTACTCCGAACTTGGAAAGATAGACGATAGGGGTACTGCCCGTGCTTTGGGCTCATTACAAAGAGCATCAGCGCCAGGAAAAAAAATAACAAAGATTGGATTTATTTTTCTTCTTTCACCGGATCCATTTACCACACCTATTGGAATTCCAATGATAATTGCAGGGAAATATCTAGACCGGGTGTACAACGGTGCAACCATTAAAGACGTTGGTCAGGAGACAAAGAACTTTTTCAGTGATTATTCCAATCTAAAAGACAATATGCACTGACGTTTTACTATTTTTTTGCATTAGTTTTTAACTAGATACTAGTCACAGGTTTTTTGTGGCAACAAGGGCCCAAGTTTTAATTCCGATTGCAATTGCAGCAGTGATAATTGGCATTGTTGGAGTACTAACAATTCCCGCAGATTCCAAGCTTGAAGAAGTCAAGTTTCCAATGGGCACAATCAAGCTTGATGATAAAGTGTTGACCGTCCAGATTGCAGAAACAGATGCACAGAAAATAAGAGGTTTAATGTTTCAAAACGAGCTTCCAGATGACCAAGGGATGATCTTTGTGTTCAGCCAAGCTCAAGTTGTACCAATATGGATGCTAAACATGCAATTTCCACTCGATATAGTTTGGTTTGATTCAAATGGAAATGTAATACATATTGAAAAAAATGTTCAACCATGCAAGTCTGCACTTGAGACTGCCACATGTACTGTTCAGAATGCAGACGGCAAAATGGCAAAATATGTTTTAGAAGTGACAGGCGGATTTACAGACAAGTACCATATCACTGAAAGCTCCAAGATGCAGATAATTTCAATCTAGGATTTTCCAAGGGTGTGACGTAGTTCTGCAAGTGCAGATTTTACCTCATCAACAGATGCCTCATCTTCAAGTGTACTGACATCACCAATTTTTTCATCTTGTGCAATTGCTTTTAGCAGCCTTCTCATTATCTTACCACTTCGAGTCTTTGGAAGTTTTTTGACAAAATATAGTTGATCAGGTGTTGCAACTGGACCTATTGTCTTTCGTATGTGTGCAATTAGATCTTCTTTTAGCTGCTGCGTTGGTGCGGAATCATCTTTTAGAACTAGAAATGCAATGATTGACTCTCCCTTGACCTCGTGCGGTATTCCACACACTGCAGCTTCTGCCACGGTACCATGTGATACAAAACCACTTTCAATTTCAGCAGTACCTAGTCTGTGTCCTGCAACCTTGAGTACATCATCTGCCCTTCCAAGCATCCAGACGTATCCATCACTATCCATCTTGGCGTAATCACCTGCGTAGTACATGTTTTGGTATTTTGACCAGTAGACTGTCTTGTACTTTTCATCATCGCCCCACAATGTTAGTAACATTCCAGGCCAGGGGTTTTCAACGACAAGATATCCCTTGGAACCAGGTGGCACTTGCTTTCCACCATCATCGACAATCGAGATACTAACACCAGGTACTGGCCTTGCTGCCGAACCAGGTTTGAGTGGAATTGTTTCAATTCCAGGAAGTGGTGAAATCATTGCGGCCCCTGTTTCTGTCTGCCACCAGGTGTCAATGATTGGACATTTCTCCTTGCCAATTATTTCAAAATACCATTTCCAGACTTGTGGGTTGATTGGTTCTCCCACAGTTCCAAGCAATCGTAAACTAGTCAAGTTGTTAGAGTTTGGCAGAGCGTTACCTGACTTCATGAACATTCGAAGTGCGGTTGGAGTTGTATACAAAATGGTAACGCCATATCGTGCAATAATTTCCCACATTCTTGCAGGTGTTGGATAATCTAGTGCTCCCTCATACATGACCTGTGTCGCACCATGCATTAGAGGTCCATAAACTACATAGCTGTGACCTGTAACCCAGCCAATGTCAGCAGTACAAAAATAAATATCAGAATCACGGATATCAAAGATCCACTTGAAGGTGGAAAAAACATGTGTAAGATATCCACCTGTGCCATGCAGAACACCCTTTGGTTTTCCTGATGTTCCAGAGGTATACAAAATGTAAAGAGGATGAGTACTATCAACCATCTCTGCATCACAGGACGGTTCCATAGAATCCACTAGATCTTTCCATTTCTTGTCCCTTGTAGTGTATGTGATGGGATTTCTAGTATGTTCGAGTATGATTACACTTTTTACAAAATCAAGGTCTACAATTGCATCATCCACGACATCCTTTAGTTTGATTAGAGTTCCACGTCTTTTCCCACCATCTGCAGTTATGATAACGCTTGATTTGGAATCAACAACCCTGTCTCGAATTGATTGTGCACTAAATCCTGAAAATATTACAGTATGAATTGCACCTATTCTGGAACACGCTAAAAGTGAGATTATCAATTCTGGCACCATTGGGAGATAGACTGTTACTCTGTCACCTTTGTTGACTCCAAGTTTTTTTAATGCATTTGCAAGTTTTGATACTTGGAAAAGCAGGTCTTGATAAGTGAGCACTCGTTGGGAACCATCTTCACCTTCCCAAAATATTGCCTTTTTGTTTGGGTTTTTCTGTACTGTTACATCAAGTGCATTGTATGATGCACTAGTTTTCCCCCCAACAAACCATCTTGCAAAAGGAGGATTCCATTCAAGTGCAGTACGCCAAGGTTCAGACCAGAAAAGATGTCTGGCTTGAGACTCCCAGAATTTTATACTATCTTGATTTGCGTCAGCCCTTGTCTCGGTGTCATGATTCCCAAGACCAATATCAAAAGAATCCAATACAAACCAGTAGTTTGTATGTCAAAAAAAAGGTTCGCTCAAGTGGATTGGGAGCGAATCCTTCAACTCATCAGACTACTAAGAGGATGATATCCGCTTGAGCCAATCTGAATCTTCAGGAACTTCATCACCATCGGCTCCAATTGCTACAGGCTTTGCTGTTGGCACAGTGGGAATACTAGGACCAACACCAATGTCAGAAGATATTGGAGTCTTTGGCTGTGAAGGAGCAGAAGGACTTTCTACCGTTCCAAGATATGAAATGGCTGCTGAGTGAACGTCCAACTTTGGACTTTCTGCACGTTCCCCAATTTCAACAGTTAGATCGTTGATGCGACGCTGGATGCTTGTTATCTCTGCTTTTTCATGTTCGATGTGCTCTATGATTTCAACCGTGTGAGTCTTGACCAAATCAAACTTGGCATCAGATATCTCATTGCTCTTGTTTTGCAACTTTGCATCAAATCGTAGCATCCGAATTGATTTTAATTGCCCGTCAAGTTCTCCGAGTCTTTTATCAAGTTTTTCTCTGATCTGTCTCTCGGTTTCATCGAGAGTTAACAATTTCATCTTGTATTTTTCGTGGATCAGTTCAGCATCCTCTTTCATGTCATCGTTTTCAGATACGATATCCATCAGGGCTCGTATACGACGCATGGTCAATCCCTTTTCTCGCAACAGTCTCTGGGCGTCTAATCTCCATCTAGGGATAAAGATTACATATTGTCCCTGAATCACCAGTTGCTCGAATACTATCTGCTTTAGTCCCTCAGAACCACAATCAACGCCGACGGTTTGTACACTTCCATCTATGTCAGTTATAGTTCCTATTACTTTGCCGATATAGGTGCCATACATGTCCTTTACTTGCTTGCCGATAAATTCGATCTCTTCCTTGCTCATTAGGTAGGTGTTTTAAATTTGGTATAATCAACAACGTGTTAACAAGCTTTTCAGTTTTGGTAAGATCATTTTAGCTAATGATCATGAAAAAATGTGAAAAATGCGTAATTTTATAATCACTTGTCTAGTAATGGTACAATAATGATTACAAAGGAAGAGCTGGATCAGATACTACACTTTGTTTCCAAACGCTGGGTTGACATGAGCCGAGATGAAAAAAACAAGGCGTTTGAAAATATGCCAACAGACTTTTGGATGAACTCCATGGGCGGTACTGCAGGCCCGGGCAAATGGGTAACGACTTTGATGTATACTGAAGATGCCCAAGAAGCCGAATCATTCAAGGAAGTGTTACTTCGATGGCAGGCAAAACACAATGCACCAAAAATAGGACCATCCGATCTGATCCAGATTGGAAAGAAGTAGTTATTAGAATAGTTGGTTTAAACGATAATGTTGTCATCCGAGTTTTCAAGTTCTGAAACAGAAATTCTTTTAAAACATTTTTCAAATGTTAATGATTCAGTATTTGCAATAACCAGTCCAAGACAAGTAGACCGTGGCGCTCTGATGTCAAGATATAGTAGAACTGACAAGAGCATGCGTAAAATATTCTTGGACGAATTTGCACAGAACGAAAATCGTGGTGAAGAATTTTATGATAAAGTATTACTGGAATATGGAGATGATTCTGTTGCAGAGCTTGGGGAAGCCCAGATTGCAATTGAAGGTCTATCAAATATTGCAGTGAAAAAAATTGAAGACCGTAGAATTGGTTTGTCATATCTTGAAAAATCCTCCAGATATGTAGCGTGGGACAAGAAAGTAAATGACGAGTTCAAGTTTTACCGTGAAGAGTCCATCATGAAATCAAAATTTGCAGACAAGTACTTGGAAGCATGTAACTTTGATTTTGAAGTGTATTCAAGAAACATCCAGCCTGCAATAAAATACATGACAGAGAAAGAACCAATAGAGAAACAACAGTTTCGAGGTTCGAGTGGAGAAGACGTACCATATTCCAAACTTGTAAGTGAGGAGGAAATCAAGTCTGCAACTAGAATTTACAATGCAACAATTCGTGCCAAGGCACTTGACATTCTCAGAGGAATCCTTCCTGCATCTACCCTGACAAACGTAGGCATAACAGGAAATGGAAGAGCATTCGAGTATTTGCTTACCATATTGTATTCATCAGAACTTGAAGAAGAGCGAGTTCTTGCAAGTAAGATCCAGAGAGAGCTTAACACTACAATCAAGTCATTTGTGAGAAGAGCAGACGACAATCATGG
>DATEZN010000136.1:0-3387 GCA_035255545.1 Nitrosotalea sp.
CTGTATTTGATAGTGGTAATTTGATCAAAATAGGCGGTACATACCAATTTACTTTTGCAAATGCAGGCACATTCAATTACTTTTGCACTGTCCATCCTTGGATGGTAGGTCAAGTAATTGTAGGAGCAGCTAGCACCACAAGTACCCCAACTACAAACACTACAGCATCAGGTAATGCAGCTGTACCAGAATTTGGTCCAGTAGCATCAATAGTTCTTGCAATTGCTGTAATGAGTATGGTAGTATTTGCTGCAAAGACTAGAGGAATTCCAAAACTCTAAACTTAACTCTAACTTTCTTTTTTATTATTTTTCTTTTTAAGAACCTAGTTCTGGCTGAACTGTAGACAATGATATGGCATGGTCGTCTATCAAAACACCCACTCCAATTGAGACATCCTTTATCCTGATCACAATTTTTGCCAAGTCATCGTCAGAAAGAGTGTATTGTTTAGCAAGAGCATCCTTTACTTTCTTTTCAGTATCTGATATTTGATTTAGACCAGATGGCATGGATATGTCAAGGGTTTTTTGCATCATGTTGGCTGGAATCTTTCCGCTACCATCTTGTATTATGTAAAATGAAATCTTATCCACAATTACCTCGTGAGGAAGAATATCCAAAGCATTTGCAGTATAAAATGCCTGAACATCTAACACGTTGATATCATTTGAAGAAGGATTTGTCATTGTTATTCCACCACCTAGCGTTGAGTCTAATGGAACATTGATAATAGTAAACCCTTCAATGAAATTTTCATTATTGTTTCCAAGTGTAGTTCTAATGTCTTGGCAAGTTATACTCTTTGATGTTTCCGAATCCATCTTCAACAAAATAGCATTTGAACTTGGACTATTGTTAGGTACAGAATTCCAAAGAACTTGAATCTGGAATCTTTGCTTGTTAAATAAACTAATGTCTGTATCATAATGGCCAGGTCTTAATGGTCCCTCTCCTGCAAATATTGATCCACACTCAAACTTGGTTGTGTAGGTAACGCTTCTTGTAGAAGTTGAAGATGTAGCAGCAACATTATTGGTAGGAAGATCAGTAAACGTAACCACACCTGATGAATTATTCACTTGAATTGTTTTTTGAATTTGATCAACACCATATCCTGGTGTAGTATCTATCTGAATTATGTTATAGCCTCCATTTTTTATTCCTGACAAAATAATTACACCATCTTTATCATTTTCAGTGTCATCTGGAGAATTATCTTTGATTGTATAATTTCCTGTTCCAGTAAACGGATTTGGCGATATTACAAATTGACCTTCGCCAATTAGCTTGTTATCACTTGAAAGTGAAATTATTGTAAGTGATGAACTTTGTGCAAATGCGGTATTTCCTGAATGATAAATTCCTGAGCTTGATATAAAGTATAAAACCGATATTGTAGCTAATATTGCAAAAATAGATGATATCTTTGATCGTCTTTTCATTTTATAATTTTATTTTATCTCGTTAATAATTTTATGTTAAACACATTGATGCCCAAGAATTAAATAGGTTGCAGGTCTTTTTTTAATTAATGCGACTTTATGTCAAGAGCATACTATCACTTGTTCTTGGCTTGATAGTTTTATCATCTTCAGTTCCATTTATTCCTCAAAAAGCATATGGAGATGGTTTTACTCAAGAAAATGTCCAGGCAAACATTGGAAACCGGGTAATTACACTTTTCATCAAAGTCAATCCTCCCATTATAACCTCTGATAATTCAGGTGACAAGTATATTCAGTTTAGATTTTTTGATGCAAATACAAATACCACAATAAACAATGTGTCATTTTTTATCAATGCAACAAAAGGAGATCAATTCTTGATGAATGACTTGTTTTACACTCACTCAGGATTTCTTACACTAAAATTATCACCTGGTGGTGAGCCGGGTCACTGGACAGTACAAGGTGATCGTGATCCAGTATTGGGTGGATGGACATCAGAAGATGATCAAGTAAATGTTATAGGACCAATATTGACAGAAGGTGGACTTTATCACTTTCATATGGAAATTTTAGCCCTTGATTATGCTAACACGCTTGTTGACCCATCAAATCCACCAAAGTTTGATTCCTATCTCAGTGTTGGAGATGTATCTACACAAAATGTCACGTACCAAAATAATTTGTATAATACTACATTGATTTCATACTATGACAAGACATCAAATTTCAATTTTGATCAATCCACGAAACAATTTTCTTGGACCATGCCGTTTGATTGGGATGTAAGTAGATTCCAAGATAGGCCTATCTTCATACATGAAGAATTGAGAGTTCCAAAGTCGCTTACTGTCTTCTCTAATACTCCGACATATGCTGCAAGTGCTGAAGGATTTGGTCTTACTGGAAGCAGAATAATTGTTGATCCATATACGCTTGGAGATTACATGATAGTTCATCTATTCCTTAACAAATTTGATCTGATAAACATGTCACAGACTATTCCAAGCGGAGCTAACGATATTGAATTTAAGGTAGCACCAGAAACTCCAAACGTACAATCGTCTGCTTCGTTGTTGACAGACTTTGGAGGTTGGCACATAAAGCTTGGTTGGAATCCAACAAGCTTATCAGCAGACTCACAAAATAAACTGAATATTGTATTCTCTGATTCATTTACAGAACAACAAGTAGCGGGCGATGTAAATTATGATATCCAATTACTTGATAAAGATCAAAATATACTGTGGTCAAATAATAACGCCGATGCGCAGAATGGAGCTGATACTCAAACAGTAAACTTGCCTGGTAACGGCATATATGGTATAGTCATACATGTAAAATCAATAGTTACCAACGGTGTTCCTGATACTACAAGAATTGGTATGGCCAGAGGAAATGTTGTGATACCTTCTACCGTAACAGATGATGAGTCATTGACTCAGTCAACTAATCAATCTAACACTCAAACACCTACCAATCAATCAGATACTCAAACCGGACAAGCAATTGTAATTCCTCCATGGATAAAAAATAATGCAAAACTATGGGCAAGTGGTCAAATTGATGATCCAACTTTTGTATCGGGAATTCAATATCTCATAAAGCAAGGAATAATTCAACTTCCACCAACCACTGCTGGTCAACCAACTTCTAGTGTTGCTGTACCCACATGGGTAAAAAATAATGCTGGATTATGGGCAAGTGGCCAAATTGATGACCAAACTTTTGTATCTGGGATTCAATACCTGATCCAAATTGGAATAATTGTAGTATAATTCAGAAAATACTATTATATAAATTGAAGTGAATTTATCATCACATGTTACCTATTAGAGATGAAAATCCAAAACCTATGGGATATAGGCCCTACGTAACTTATTCTTTAATTGCAATCAACATTGTCATATTTCTTTGGGAAATCTCTGTAACTCATCAG
>DATEZN010000137.1:0-3123 GCA_035255545.1 Nitrosotalea sp.
AGAATCAAGTCTTTCTAAAGAAAAACAAGAATACCAGAATGTTTTACATCATGCAATAAAGAAACTAAATACTGGATCATTTACCTTTCTATATCTTTTTGATAAAGATACAACTAGAAAAGAATTACAATCATGGGATAGCGATGAACGTAATCCCGCGATAAAAACAATATATGAACTGAAAAAAAAACAAGGGTCGTATAAAAATCGTTTTAGGTTTGATATGGTGGACGAAAGACCGGTCCTGCCTTTGGTAATTTCTGACGACACTTTAGTCTACTTTAATGTGGCAAATGATCACGTAATTGAAACAAGAATAGAAGACAGAAATTAGCTGATAAATTTTTTAATGCTTATGCAAATACTGCAATACAACTAAATTTTGAGGTGGTCATGGGTGCACTAGAGCTAGAATATGATGACAAAGATAAGGTGATCATTGTGGATGTATGTGATAATCAGGTTGGTACAATGCCCAGAACCACAGCACATCATAAGAATATGCTACACCGAGGAATACATCTAGAAATTAGAAAGGGAAAAAAAGTTCTAATATGCAAAAGGGCGGCCTACAAAAAAATAGAGCCAAACAAATGGGATTTTTCAGTATCAGGACACCTTGACCCTAATGATGTGAATTCAACAGATCCTGATGCTTATGTAAACTGTGTAATTAGAGAAGCTAAAGAAGAACTTAGAATAACTCTTGAAAAAGAAAATCTGAAAGATAAAGGCAAATTTGAATTAAATACTATGTGCGGAGAAAATGTCATGGTTAAGTTATTTGAGAGTACTAGTGACGCTGAAAACTTTACTTTTAATAAAGATGAAATAAGCGAAATAAAATGGGTTGATGTAAAACAATTACCAAAGATGGCACGTGACAATGAACTTACAGAGTGGTATGATCACATTGTTAGTCGTATTGCTAGGAAGATAACGGAATAGAGTATCTTGAACTGGAATAATTGGAAGAACTGGAGAAAATGGAAGATCCCGATAAAAAGTGCATACACGATTAGTTTCACTTTTGGAACTGGCTTGACAACTGCCGGTGTTTACCATATTGCGCAGCCGGAAAATCTCATTTCGCCTCTCTTGACACTGATAGGAACTCTTGGCTTCATAATTTTAGAACAAGCATATTTTTCATCTAAATCTGTAACAGATCTAACTACATTTGTAAAAAATCAATTTAACAAAGAGAAAGTTCTACTGCAAGCAAGATCTGACATGTACGAAACAGCAACCGACCTTGCTGCCAGTGCTAAGGACAGGCTGCTAATAATTCAGCGAACTCCACCAAACATATTCCCAACAGAAGGGAGTGATACAGTCAAAGATAAAGAAAATAAATTTTGGAACGCAATAGAGAAAAAAATTGAAGAAGCGAAAAATGGCCGTCTTGAGGTTGTATACGTTTTTTCAATTCATGATCGAAAATTCAAAGATAAATTAAATAGTATTTCAAGTGTGGAGGACAAAAAGAAAATTTTAGATATTACGAGTGATTTTTTGAACAAATCAGAAATAGATAAATTAAATATTTTTTCATTAGGTAAAGACTATCATACTAATCCAGTTCTTGTAGCGGATGATGTTCTTTCAATATGGATTAGTGAATCAGAAACACCGTCTGAAAGTAAACTACTTTCAATAAGAGTTATGGATGATAATGAGGCACATGAAGTCTTTCTGAGATATCTTGAATTAGCAAAAGCCTTTGACAAAAAAAAGTGTATTGAAGAACTTAAAAAATTGTTAGATTTGTAATTATGCTATCACTTTCAAATTAAAATTGACTTTTCTACATGCATGGACATGAAATAAAATCCATGTTAGTAAACGGTATTACAAAATCGTCCCATTGTTTCTTGCCATCATATTCGTAGAAATTTAGGTGCGGATGGAACTGAATGTGCGCTCCACAGTAACATGTCCAACCAGATTTATCTTTTTTAAACTAAAATAAATTAATTGGAACTAATTATTTCAAGACATCCGAGTCTTACCAGATTCAAATCTTGAACAGAATCAGGGGCAATAGAAAATCAATAATTATGTTAAAATAACAACAAAAAATATGTTAATTTATTTATTGTATAAAATTTATGACATATTTTAACAGATAATAGATCAATTTTATATAGAATAATCTTCTAGAATCAAATATGTCTTTAACTACTTCACATGGGAAAGAAAGAATATCGGACATCAAGACGCGGTTATCTGGTCTTGATTTCCTATGGTTGGAAATTACTCCAGGTTGCAATCTACATTGTCAGCATTGTTACGTCGGGTCTTCTCCAAGCTTGAAAGATCCTATGATTGTTGACTGGCTTTCGATGTTGGAGCAAGCATATGATCTTGGATGTCGGAAAGTTCAATTCATAGGCGGGGAACCGATGTATAACCCGTATCTGACGGATTATGTGATTAAAGCACATGACCTAGGTTTTGATTTCATAGAGGTTTACAGTAATCTTACCATGCTTAACACTACGATGCTTGACACATTCTTCGATTGTAAGGTCAATATCGCTACATCGTTCTACAGCCGCCATAAAGAAGTGCATGATCTAATCACTGGAGTAAAAGGTAGCTTTGAGAAGACAATCGAAGGAATAGACAAAGTACTGGCTAGGGGTTTACCCTTGAGAGTTGGGATTATCAAGATGGAAGTTAATGAGGCTGACGTTAAAGAAACCATCGAATTTCTCGTAAGACGTGGAGTTAATCCACATGAGATTAGAAGTGATAAGACAAGGCCGGTTGGTCGAGGTGGTGATTTGACACCATCAATAAGTCTAGAGGAAACCCTGTGCGGTAAGTGTTGGCAAGGAAAGTTATGTATTACATCATATGGAGGCTGCTATCCATGTGTCTTCGCTAGACATCTAGAAGTAGGTAACGCTTCGTCCCAATCCCTCATGCACATAGTCAAGTCACAAAGATTACTGAATACTAGAAAGTTGATCTACAAGGTTTTCCGAAACTATCTAACTCGTGATGGAGTACGTGTAGATGATGACGAATCCTCCCAATGCGCTCCTGATTGCGCGCCTCTTTGTACACCTGAACGCCCATGCAGCCCTGTCTGCGGTCCCAGTTGTGAACCTGCCT
>DATEZN010000138.1:0-3866 GCA_035255545.1 Nitrosotalea sp.
ACTTGCTTCCATCTACTCTAAGGATTAGCGGCTGCATGGAGACATTACTCCAATCCATATTCCCCTTCATCGCTTCATCTAAAAGCCCTCCAGGATGGCAAAACCTACTCCACCCCTTGTAAGAAATGTTCAGGCTCGCAACAACGTCACGGTCCATTGATTTCTTACAATTAGTGCACCATAATTTTCTAGTGTGTAACTTGTCCTCTTGGATTCTATCTCCGCATGCCGGACAGAGTTTGCTGGTGCGTTTTGGATCTACAAATCTGACTGGAATTCCTTCCCATGATGCCTTGTACTGGATCTGTCGTTGCAACTCATAGAATGACCATGAGTTGAGTCTTCTTCTGTATTTGTTTCCTTGACCGTTTCCTTTTTTATACAACTTTCTAATTCCTTTTAGATCTTCCAAAACTATCATTGATTTTGATTCTACTGCTTTTTTTACAATGTCTTTTGATATTATGTGCAGGTGCTGTTGAATTCTCCTTGATCTCCTGTTTCCTAGTCTTTTCTGAAAATGTCTCTTCACCCTGACATCAAATCGCTTGAATGATGACAATACGTGTCCAGTATTTTCTTTGATGGACAATAGCTTGTTTGTCTTGTACATTATCATACCTGAATGGTTCCCAATTGTAACATTTCGTAGGTTTCTGTCTATTCCTATGATACCATTGCACTTTATTTCCCGGATATCTTTTCTGATTGAAATTGATAACGAATATGGAGTGATTGTAAATGACCTTGGTTCCATTCCATTCTCAGAGAGTTGTGATATGGTATGCTGATTTAACAAAATGTGGATGTAATTTCTATTGCCTGTTGGAATAGACAGTAACATTCCGTTTATCTTAAACCCATAGCATGACACCAGATATGGTTTTGAAACAAATGGTGATTTTGGGTTCTTGCCTTTTCTGATATCTCGCTTCATTTGTGATAATCTTCCTGCAGCTTGTGATATTGCAGTTAGCTTGTATTTTGACTGGATTGGATACCCATCTAGTGTATGATACGACAACATGGATAATCTCTTCAATGTGGAACAATTGTTTGCCAAACCAATTCTGATACAGTGGTTTACCATTTGTCTGAATGTCTCCATCATGGATGCAATCTCATCAGTTGGTACAAATGGTTGTGTGATGGATTTTATGGCATACAATTACTAGATGAGAGCATACATGTAAGAAAAAAGAGATGGTCATGTTGTTATTACCTTGAATGTGTTAAAGATCTTGAGATCAATCAAAGAGTTAACAGAACCATTTTTATTTTATAAAATTACAACGTCTGTTCTACTTTTTTCTTTTTCTGCGAGCAGCACGCTGGTCTGCCTTGCGCTTGTGTTTTCCTGTCTTTCTAGCAACCATATCTAGTTTTCAGACAAATGTACCATGATTTTTATCTTTTGTATGAGAAAATTTTTGAACATTTGACCACTACAAGCCTATACCTGTAGGATGTCAAAGTTGGGTTTATTCTTGGGCCTCTTTATCTAGAATCAGCCCGGCGTTACCCATAACACGCGCTACCTTGTATACGATCAGGAAATATTTAGAGCTGATCTATATAGATCATGTATAGGAACCGTTGATTGCCCATAGTACAAGAGCAATACCAATGAATCCATACCACTTGAAGTTACGCCTATCAAGAAACACATTCTTTGGGTTAGGCTGTCCTTCAGTAGCTAGACGTATTTTTCTCATCTCAAATCCGTTTCCTACAAGACCAATCACAAGCAGAACAACAGAGACAAGCGAGAGTACAGGTTGAGATACCATGAAAAAATTATGAATTTCTACAATTTAAAGACAAGCATATTTGAAACACTTACCATATTTTCAGATTTTCATTATTCTTTAAATTACCAGAATTCTATCCCTTGGTATGAAAGAGCAGGGCAAGATTTGGATGAATGGAAAACTTGTTGCATACAAGAATGCAAAGGTCCACGTACTAACACACGCATTACACTATTCGACTGCAATATTTGAGGGAATTAGGTGTTACAACACCCCAAAAGGTCCAATGATTTTCAGATTACCAGAACATGTAGAAAGATTATTCAAGTCTGCAAAAATGTACTCGATGAAAATGCCTTACACCAAAAAAGAGATCTCAGATGGTATCATCAAGACAGTAAAGGCAAGCAAACTCAAAGAATGCTACATCAGACCTATTGCATATTATGGCCATGGAGTAATGGGCCTTACACCAACTCCAAACAAGGTAGAAGTTGCAATAGCTTGCTGGGAATGGAATACTGGCGAATCCAGTGCAGGAAAAGTTCAGGGAGCGAGATGTAAGGTATCAAGTTGGCTTCGAATAGATTCTAGATCACAACCTATGCAAGCTAAAGCCGCATCAAACTATGCAAATGCTGCACTAGCTAGAGTTGAAGCCCTAAGAGATGGCTATGATGAAGCAATCATGCTGAATTATCATGGTAAGGTATCAGAAGGAAGTGCAGAAAACATTTTCATTGTAAACAAGGGCAAGATATCAACACCTCCACTAAATGCAGGCATTTTGGATGGAATAACAAGAGACAGCGTAATCAAGATAGCAAAAAAAGAAGGACTGGCAGTAATTGAAAGAGAAATTGACAGAGAAGACTTGTACATTGCAGACGAGGTCTTTATGACAGGTACTGCAGCTGAGGTAAAATCAGTAGCAGAAATTGACAACATAACAATTGGAGACGGCAAAGTAGGAGCGATAACTCGAAAATTACAAGCTGCCTTTTATGAGGCATCAAGAGGAAGAGACAGACGCTTCTCAGAATGGCTTGCTCTAGTCTAGAAACTTGAAAGAAGATTCAAGTATGACAGATGAACAAATGAAATCATCCATGGTACTATCAATGGTGGATCAACACAAGCCAAAGTGTTACTTATGTAGCAACGTATTTGAAAACCTCGAAGAGTTGAGAAAACATCAAGAAGATTCACACAAGGAGTTTTTGGAATTTCACCAGGATACAAACAGTCATTCTCCTACGCCTGGAGATGTAACCATCTTTTAGATGAGATAGTCATGGAATGCAATGAAACTACCACCGATCCAATCTGCTGGTTTTGCAGAAAAGGTAGACATGAAGAATGTATGGAAAAGATTCCTACGGACGGTAAATCAGACGGTCCACATGATTGTACATTTGATACAAAACTTGTAGATTGTCAGTGTACACATCAAGTTTAGAAAAATAAAGAATGTAATATTTTGTTTCTAGATTAAATTTTATTCAATATATGGTATAGCTTCTATATCTTCTTCAAGTTCTTTAACCAAACCTTTCCACCACTGTTCAAATTTTTCCATATCTTTGCAAAACTCCTAAAACCCTCTTTATAGATCTGTCGATTTTATTTTTATCAAAATTATTCAATATGTTTTCTAATCAACCAGACGTTTTAATCGAATTGATGCAAATACAATCAGTACAACTGTGGAAATTATTAGCGCAAGTAAATCAATTCCCAAGTTTGAATAGTTACCAGTCAAAAGCATTGCCCGCAACGCACCAACTACATAGGTAAGAGGATTTCCCAAGGAAATTATTTGCAACCATTTTGGCATCAATGCAATAGGATAGATTGCGCTGCTTGCAAAAAATAATGGCATCGTAATTGCTTGACCAATACCCATCATCCTCTCACGTGTTTTCAATAAAGATGCAAGCACCATTGAGAGGCTTGTAAAACACATTGCAAATAATACAATAACGAAAAATGTACCTGCAATATCTAAAAGATCAAATCGTAAATGTACACCAAGTAGGATTGCAAGTCCAAATACCATTATGGCTTGAAAGAGGCCTCGAAATCCTGCAGCAAGTGCTTTACCAACTATAATAG
>DATEZN010000139.1:0-7228 GCA_035255545.1 Nitrosotalea sp.
CTTGATTTGCATTGCCATGCTTCTTGACACCTTTGCTATTCCAACCCAGCCAAATATCACTAGGAATCCAACCATCAAGAATATACTATTTCCAATTGTTACTGCAAGAATGATTAGTAGTGGCAGTGCAGGCATGGCATAGATGATGTCATTAAAGCGCATCAACACCTCGTCTGTTGCTCTCCCCTTGTAGCCAGCATAGACACCATAAATCAAGCCAATCACTACAGAGCCAATTGATACCGTAATTCCAATGAATAGTGCAAGAGGTGTTCCCCAAAGCAGTCCAATGGACAAGTCTCGTCTTAGCTCGTCTGTTCCCATGACTCCATATACTTGGCCCCCAAGAATCAGACGCGATTGTTCCAGGACTGGTTTTCCGGACACATCATAGAGATTGACATGAAATACATACTGTCCCTTGAGAATTTTATTTTCATCAAGTTTTGAAAAGATAATTTTTTCAGATGATACACCATCAAGTGAAAACAAGTATTGTGATTTTTTATCTGAAATATTTTTCAGTATAACATTTTGTGTTGAAAATATCATGCTGCTGTATGTGGTACCATTATTTGCAAAGGGCAATGAAGTTGATACAAGTTGCAGAATCATTCCATCAGGTCTTGTCACAGATATTTGGAGTAATGGTGAGCCGCCATACTTTGCAGTATATTGATAGATAAAGTCACTTGGAAAACCATCATACTGATAATTTACTGCAAATGAATTTGTAACAACATTGACAGAGCCAAGCTGTTGCGATGATACCACCGGAGATAAAATCAAGTGTTCTGGAATTTTTTCAGACTGGAAATAATTTATCCATGCAGGCTGGGCAGATTTTGGATACAGTAACCAACTTGCAGGGTCGTTCCATGTTTTAAAACTATCAAGTGGAATGGTAACAAATGCAATAATAGACATGGAAAAAAGAACAACAAGAATTGCAACTCCAGTCATCCCAATCTTGCTGTGTGAAAATTCTTTCCATATTGCACGTGGTGAAAAACTCATTGTCTTCTCACCCTTGGATCAAAATATCCATACAAGACATCAGCTACAAATACACTGACAAGAAAGAATGCAGTCAAAACATATGTTGCGCCAATTATCACCGGCAAGTCAAGAACGCTTATTGCCTCAAAGTATAATCTACCCATTCCAGGCCAGTCAAAGACTGCTTCTGTAATTATTGCACCACCAAGAGAGCCTGACAAGCTTAGTGCAAGTATTGTAACAATCGGAGGTGCTGCATTTTTTAGCGCATGCGAATATAGTATGCGTTTTTCATCAATTCCTGCAGCCCTTTTTGCCATGATAAAGTCCTCTTGAAGCACACCTACCAAGAAATTTCTCACCAAATACGCCCAAGAGCCAAACCCGATTATTACAAGTGTAATCAGTGGAAGCGCCATGTGATACAAGAGCGAGCCCAGATACCCAGGGTCTGACGCAGAAACATCTGGTGTTGCCCTTGCAGGAAATATTGGATACAAGAACGCAAAGACAAAGATCATCAAGACTCCAATCCACCAGACAGGAAAACTGCTAGATATTATTGCAAACCCAGATGTTATCTTGTCAATTTTTGAGTTAACCTTGCTTGCAGCAACAGCTCCAAGAAATATTCCAAGGACTGATACAATGGCAGTAGCTGTTGTAAAAAGAAGTATTGTCCTTGGAAGTTTTTCAAGTATGATATCTTTAACATCTGACGAACCACTGTCGCTTGTAAGAAATTTGGCATGACCAAAGTCTAGTGTCAAAATTTTATACATTGATAATCCAATTCGTTGTGGCGAGTACCATGGTTGATCAAGTCCGAGTGCAGTGATTCGCATTTTTACTTGATTGTCAATATACGAATCAAGTTGTTCTGTTGTTTTAAAACTTGAAAGAAGACTCTTGTTGTTTGTCACCTGTTGTCGTATGTCTTGTGCAGCACTTTGTTTTGATATTGAATCCATGTTAGAGCCAACAAGAACTATAGTTAGAAGAAGTGTTGCCATCAATACACCAAACATGGTAATTGCCCGCTTGACCAAGAATTTTTTAAATCCCATCTATGCGCTCTTCCTCTTTTTTATGACATACCATACCATTACAATTATAGCTAATACAGATACGATTCCAAAAAATACATACCCATAGTTTTCTGAAAGTGGTGCAGAACTGGTTACGGTGTCATCTACTACAAGTGGAGTGGAACCATTTGTTACAAGAAAGCTAGTGTGATACATGTCTGGCTTGTATGCCTCATCAGAGACCACAAATACTTGCAAGTCATTTGAGCCCAAGTCAAGGGTTGCAGTCTTGTCAGACGCCAGAGTTATTGTTGCAGAGCCATTCTCAGAGGTCATATTTCCCTCATCAATCATCTTTCCTTGAGGATTGGTAAAGTAATAGTAAATGGTGGCATTTGGCGTGACAGTCACAGGAACTGTAAGTGTTGTACCAAGTGATACACTTGTTGGCACATTGATGCCAAGTATCTGTGGCATGCTTACCTGTTCAAACTTTTTCCAATAACCCGCAGGAAACGGATAGGTGGGGTCATCAAACGCCTTGATTGTAATCTTTCTTGCATCAGGGGCATAACTATCAAGATAGTATGGACCATTACTTATCACAGCATGTCCATGCTCTGCAATCCATGACGATGATGCATGGTACCTAGCATCAAAATATTTGGAATCATTTACAAATGCAAGTGCGGGAGGAATGGAATCCTCACTTGCAAACTCGTCCAAGTTTGCCTTGATTAGTTTTGCATCATCTGGAACTATCAATGACATCCAGTCAATGTTTTTGCTTACAGCATCGGATCTTGAAAATGCAAGTTTACCATCAGTTACTGCTTTTTCCATTGAATAGATCATCTCCCATGGCATTGCAGGCCACACTTGAGCAGAATCTGCAATCTCACCTGAATCAAAATGCCAATAATTTTGATACACCTCGATTGTATTACCATTTACGACTCGCACTCCAATGAGTGTCTTTGCAGCCTGTTCTGCTTTGGGAGAAAATTCAGAATCAAATGTCATGGTGCCATTTGTCTGGTCTGCACCCCACTGGTACAGAAAATAAATTCCATACAAGACATCATTCATGTCCATTGGTGTACCATCATGCCAGTTTCCAAACATGAGATGAAATGTAACTTCACTTGTTGCGGTGGCACCAGACCCAACTTGGACCCATTTTTGTTTTGAGGCATCCCACTTGATAGCATCAGATGGAACATTTACTTTGTCAAGTGGTCCCTTGGCATTTACTTGCCAATCAGACCGCACAGGTATAGTATACCCAGTGTAAGGATTTTTGAAACTTCCAGGATCAGAAATTGTTCCCCATATTTGCTGGCTTGCAGAATCTGCAAATCCCGAGATTGGATTCCATGCACCAGAGTAGATATTTTTCACACCTATTGTCAGGGTGTCAGAGTCAGACCTTGCATTGATTGGTGTAAACCTGCTTGTAATTCCCGCACCAAAGTCATTGATGATGCCATCAACTTTTTTGTTTGCAACAAACTGGTCAGTCTTGCATGCAAGAAATATTCTAACAGAATCATTTATCCCCCTGTCAACTGCCTGGTTTATCAAACTGGCTCGTTGCTCAGATGATGTAAAGTTTCCAAAAAATATTGCCTTTGATAACGAGTCTTCCGGTGGGTCTTGGAAATTCCAGTATGATGGATTGTTAAATCCCGGCATACTCGAGTACCACGGAGAATACATTTGTGCAGTGTTTACAGAATCATATCTTACAAAGCCGCTTATTGTCCACCCTTCAGTGTAGATATTCCATTTCAGATCAGACGGATTTGAGCCATATACAGTTGTAAATGCCTTGGTCAGGTCACCATAATCTTTTTTCACTGTAAATCCCATGCCCTGTAACTGTGATGCAAGAATTTCTCCAATTGATTTTCTTACAGGGTCATCGTTTCGAATGAAAATGTCAATGCTTACAGGTTTTGAATCATAGTACCACAGTCCACCAGTTTTTTTTGCACCAGCTTTTTCCAGTGCACCAGTCATCAGAGAATCTGCTAGTGCAGGATTGTGTTTGAAATTAAACGACTGGAGATCTCCCAGTATGAGAAGATAGTCTGGGTCATAGGGCTTGTATGCTGATACCATTGTGGAACCATACCCATCAAGGAGCTCATCCACTATGAGATCTCTATCTACCAAATAATTTAGTGCAAATCTTACCTGCTGGATTGAAAATGGATTAAATTGTGTGTCAGATACTGCAGGGTTTAGCAAAAGACTATAGCTTGTCCCAGAAGACTGGAATACTTGCAGGTGTTGCCGTGACTGGTCATCAAGTCTGTCAATAGGTATTGCAGAATAGTACATGTCAAGGTGTCCGTTTTCAACTTCTTGCACTGCAGTGTTGTCATCAGAATATTGGATAAACTGTACCGTGTCAAAGTTTGTTCCCTTGACTCCAAATGCAATGGAAGGTCCTAAAACAAAAAGTGCTAGTAGCAAGACTAGCATGAGCTTCATGCTATGTTTTTCAATGAACTGTATTTAACCGTGGCCCAATGTATCCCATAATAAAAATTTTAAAAGATCTCAGATGATGTGGCAAGTATTTTATTTGAGAAATATAAAACTCACAGATGTTGAATGTTACAACGCTTGCAAAAGGAATCCCTGGAATTATTCCAGGCGGATTGTCTGTCAAGGATTTCAGCATGGCAACTCAGACAGGCGAAGATTTGACAAAAGAGATACTAGATAATCTCATGCAAAACGGCATTGGAAGATTCGAAGACGGTCAGATCCAGTTTGAAGACTCTGACAAGCTAAAGACTAGTGTAATTGCAATAAGCATGGGCGCACCAATTGATGAGATATCTCGCATGCTAGAGTGGCAAGACTTTGAATCCCTTGCAGCAGAGGTTCTTGAAAAGCGAGACTTTGAGACAACAAAAAATGTCATAATGAAAAACCCTCGCATCCAAATTGATGTGGTTGGAATAAAATCCGAAGTTGCAATACTCATTGACTGCAAGCATTGGAACAACATGACCCAGTCTGCACTACATGAAGCAGTGAAAAAACAAGTTATCAGAACAAAACAGTTTGTCTCAAAACATAAAGTCAGAGGAGCAATCCCTGCAATTGTTACGCTATATCAGCACAGTGTCCAGTTTATTGACAAGGTACCAATAATTCCAATCCACCAGCTAGATTCATTCTGTGATGAGTTTTACGGAAATCTCGAAGAGATGCAGAGCTAGAACATTGTATAGATGAAAAACCCAGTAGTTATCAAGAGAAACGCTTGGGTAATTCGCATTGCATTATCAAGTGATTTTGAATAAAGCTCAAGCTGGTTTCCACCCATTACTTTGACTTGTGTCTCGCTTTTTAGCAACTCGTATGATGCAGGTGTTGCAGCATGGTCTGCCTTTTTGGCAAGATTAGAAAACCAAGATATTACATCAGGAGCTTTTGACAAACTTCCAAACTCAAAGTATCCATGCTTGTTCTTGGCAGTTCGTGCCTTGTAATGTGTATCAGAGGTGCATATCTCAAGAAAGTTGTATCCATTCTTTGAGAAATATTTTGCAATTTCTTCACGCAAACCGTTTAGCATATTATTTGCATCAGCCCATGCAAGAAAGAATTTTTCGTCTCCAATTTTAAAGCACATCATTGCAACTCTACCTGGTCCAAGATCATCTGCAGTAAAATTCAGGTTCTCAGAATTTGCATATCCAACTTCTAGTGGAAGTGTCTCTTTTGTGATTAGTGTATCAAGTGTAGATTTTGCAGCAGTCAAGAGATCATCTGCATCAAGCTTCTCAATCTCTTTTCCCATTGCATTATGGCTGTCAACAATTAGCACTTTATCATATCCACGATTCATGCCGTATTGCTCCAAATCAGACTTGACTTGATACGGAATGTCTTCCATGCCATGTGGCGATAGTGAAAGTATCAAGACTGCAGTTTTGTCAAACAGTAATCCAGTTGTTCGTGCTTTATTCACCTGAACTGTTACAGGTTTTGTACACATGGAGCCCTCTCGAATCTTGGAATTCTGATTCAGACTAGTGATATACAAGTCAACTTGAGATTTTGATGGCAAGTTTAGTGCATGATCAGAAATGCTATGCATTACCATTGCAGACGAGTCAAGATTTTTGTAAATCAAATATGGAATGTTGCTTCCTCCAATTGGATGGAACGGTCCTGGATGCAAGTCAGGAATTACCAGTCTACAGTTCTTGTCAGTTGTCTTGAATAAAATTTGAAATGTTGCAACCTTTGATGGCTCGGAGCGTTTTTCCATTAAAGATTCCATTGGTACAGGATCATCGTTTGTCCATGCTGCAAGATATGCTTGCAAAAATGCATGTGTGCTAGACAATTTTCCACTTCCTGCAATTCTATCACTTAGTAGAGTCCAAGCAGTTCCAAGTACACAAAATATGATGCCATATTCAATTGCTTTAGGGTCAGAGAGCATTGGTACCCACATGTTGGTTGGTACAAATGCAAGAAATACTGCAAGCGGTTGGAGAAGACAGATTATCCATGCAGTTGACAACTTGGTCCCAAGTACAGATGTAAATATTGCAATACGGAAACTTGCGTGCAGTAGCATTCCTTCAGTTATGTAAATTGGCAATAGTTCAGGTTTTGAAAATACATAGGCTCCAAGAATTCCACAAACAATAGTTACAAGCCACAACAAGTTTCCAAATGCAGACATGTGAATTGATTTTGAATATTCAGTCTTGAGCAGTCTTGGGTCAATAAGCTGTGTTGCTACAAGTACAGCAATTGTAACAGGAAGTGCAATGAATAGATTATTTGTCGATTTAAAGTAATTAATGTAAGATACTGCAGCTATCACACATACAACTGCAATAGATATTGCAAGGGATACATAGTGTGATGTTGGCGTAAATGTTGTTAGGGTGTATCTTTTATGAATGCGAGATACATCGTTAGAACTTTCCGTCATGGCGAGAAGAAGAACTTTAGAATCCACGAAATCCCAATCAAAGATGCTGGTATTGCTACTACCACCTCTGGTTTCAACTTGTATCCCTTAGTCTCATCCTCGAAGAATCTTAGCAGTCCTGCGCTTGATGCGGGCAGTGGTGCAGATTTTTTGCTGCTCATACTAATCCTGCTTTAAGGATCTTTACATAAATACCTTTTTGTGCCTAGAGAGCCCCAAGTTTTTC